>NZ_JBFHFD010000596.1:0-5412 GCF_041583735.1 Novipirellula sp. | reverse complement strand
TGAATCATGTCGGTGAACCAAGCGCCGAGCGACATGCAGGCTAACGCGATCGCCAAACCCGCCGGATGCAACGAGTCTCCATGGGCGTGAATCCCACCGAGCAATCGGTTCAACAGTGGTCGAATCACGATCACAGCGGTCAATACGAATGCGATCCCGCCGCCGATGCTCCAGTATGCCACCGAAAAATTGTCGTCAAAGCTGGCTAACACCAGTGCTAACAAACACCAAGCCGCAGCATCGTCAATCGCCCCAGCCCCGATTGCGACCGTGCCCATCCGAGTTCCCGTGAGCCCTTTGGTGTGAATGATCCGGGCCAACATCGGGAACGCGGTGATGCACAATGATGCGCCCAAGAACAACATCGCTTCGATCATGCCGGTTTGCGGCATGAACATCGACGTATGACGAACAAAGAACCACGCCAACGCCGCGCCTAAGGCAAATGGAACCAGCATCCCCGCGAGCGAAACGGCGAGCGAACTGCGAAAATGTTGGCGAACAATATCGATGCGAAACTCCATGCCAACGACGAACATGTAGAGCGCCAATCCGAGCTGAGAAATCGGATACAGATAGCTCTGTGAATCTCGTGTGCTTTGGGTTGGATCCCATGGAAACAGCGATTGCTGCCACTCGGGCAACCAAAGACCAAACAGCGAGGGCCCCAACGCAACCCCTGCAATCATCTCTGCCACGACTTGCGGCTGGCCAAATTTCGACGCCACCCATCCGACGCCACGGCACACTAACAAGATTACCGCAATCTGCAGGAAAAGATGGAGCGTTAAGTCAAGGTTGTTCATCGGCGGCGGAAACACGCAATCACGCATCGGACAGCGAACCGTTCGCAAAGTCGATGCACCACTCGGCGACTGACAACGCTCCCCGCGTCATCCGCAAATAATTATAGACAACAATCGCAGGTTGTCCTATGTTTCAGTTTCTCTGATTCGCGAATGGTTAGTCGCGAAGTAACGTCAGGCAGTCGTCCCCGGACTCGCATCCGGGGCTATCTCCTGCCCTCGCTATCGCGACTTATCCATGCTGCCGACCGGACCTAGACGGCGAGCTCAAGCGAATTGTCACTTGGCTTGTCAAATTGACGTTGAACCGTGTCGGTTTCAAACTCGAATTCAAACTCGCCCGGCTCAAAATCGATGGGAACTTGACATCGAGGCGGCTCGATGCGGTTAAGTTTCCAGTCAATTCGCCGCAGCCAAGACAGTGATTTTTCCCAGGTCTTGACCGCATCACGTATACGAATCGCCATCGGGTGATTCGGTTCGCGTGTTTCGTTGATGACATCCAGTGCACCGCTTGGTGACCCTTTCATCAACAACGCCAAGGCAAAGTTGCGTTTGCATGCGTTGCTGACGTCGGCTCGCTCGGTGACACTTCCCGGCGTCAGCACGAACTGACGAAATACCGCCAATGCCTCTTCGACATGCCCGAGCCGCAATAGACAAACACCAAGGGTGTTGCGAACCAAGGGGTCACGCCCTGCGGATCGAAGCAGCTCGGCGGCCGCTTGGTAGTCGCGGCGACGAATCAGATTCGAAACGCGTGCGATTGCGGGATGCAGCGGGGTCGCATTTTTGGACTTCGCGGCCGAGGATAAGGATCGAGTTTGATTTCGGGTGTGTTTATGTGTGCGCGCAGACATAAGATTGACTCTCTATAAAAGAACAATTGCAAGCAAGATATAACAGGAAAAAACGAACCAAACGGGTCGTTTAAATCTGCAATCGCACGTGCAAGTTCACGAGAGTTGCTGCCGACACCGAGTCCAAAACGATGTTGCAACTGCAGCAATGCCACTGCGAAGAAGATTTCGCCGGCGAAATCGAGGCAAACCCAACGCCGAGCGTCTTTTCTGACTCGGTCCGACCCTCGAGTACTTGGGCGCCGTGGCCCACGGGACGAACGACCTCGATCGCCACTTTCGCATCGGCTCTGACATCCGCGATGCCCGATACGATGTTAGAACCGTGATCCGCATCCTGGTTGATCCCGATCGGGATCAACTGCACAAACGCCGCCACGAAAATCAACAGCATCAGAGGTTGGCGACAAGCAAGATGCCACCGACTCGGCAAAAATGCCAAGAGCGAGACATCGCTAGGAAGTTGCCGTTGGGCCATCTAAATTACTGTCCGTGGTCGGCCATCATGCTTTGCCATCATGACTTGGCCGTCGAGTGTCATTACTCGGTTGCATCGGGCGTGTTGCGACACGATCGCAACACTTTTGTCAATTATCGGATGCGTTAGATCGTAAGCAAGAGCGCATTGGCAAAATTTCATGAACTCCCGTCACTTCATCGCGGGGGGCTCGATTGTGTCGCCTGTGTCAGCCCTACGGATCCCCCACCGACGAAATCGATCAGATTGCACCGATTTCCCCAGCCCGCAGGCTTTATGTAATCCATACCTATACGTTGCAGTAATTTTTGGGGCCATGTTAGAGGAACCGGGGCATGTTATCGGAACGACCGAACACAGAACGCAAAGCACTTGCGGTGAACTTGGACGCACGTCGCTATGGATCGTTCGCCGAAATCGGCGCCGGCCAGGAAGTCGTTCGCTGGTTCTTTCGCGTCGGTGGTGCTGCCGGTACGATCGCCAAAAGCATGTCGGCCTACGATATGTCCGTCAGTGATGCGATCTATGGTCATTGCGAACGCTATGTTTGCCGCCAACGACTACAAGACATGCTCGATCACGAGCATGCACTCAACCTCGAGCGTCTGCGTGAAAGTCGCGGCGATACCACTGCCTTCTTTGCGTTTGCCGACACCGTGTCGGCTCGCAATTTTCATGGCACCAACGATTGTCACGGCTGGATGGGGATTCGGTTCCAGGCCCATCCACGCGACCAAGACAGCCAAATCATCCTTCACGTCCGCATGTTGGACACCGAGAATGCGCTACAACAGGAAGCCCTCGGCATCGTGGGCGTCAATTTGCTGTATGGTGCCTTCTTTCTAAACCATGAACCCGACCAATTGATCGAATCGTTGCTTGATAACTTGAGCACACGACGAATCGAAATTGACATGATCGAGTTTTCGGGGATTGCGTTCCGTCACGTTGACAACCGTGTGATGAGTCTGCGGTTGGTGCAACTCGGACTCAGCAGTGCCGCGATGTTTTCCGCCAACGGTGAAGTGCTACAGCCTTCCGAAGTACTTTATAAGAAGCCAATTCTGGTCGAACGCGGCAGTTTCCGTCCGCTTACCAATGTCAATGTCGACATGATTGAAGCGGCAAAAGAAAAATTCCAAGGCGAAGCCGACGTGGATGCGAGCGAAGTCGTCTCGCTTGCCGAAATCACGATGAAAAATTTGCAAGCCAATGGAGACATCGATCTGCGAGACTTCCTGGCACGCGTGGATCTGCTTGCCGCCAGCGGGATGACGGTCCTGATTTCGGACTACTTCGAATACTATCGGCTTGCCGCCTATTTAGCTCGCTATACCAAAAAGAAAATTGGCATCACGATGGGGGCCGCCAGCCTCGTGGAGTTATTCGACGAAAAATATTACACCAAACTCGACGGTGGCATCCTCGAGTCGTTCGGGCGTTTATTCAAGAACGACCTGAAACTCTATATTTACCCGTTGCTGGATCGTAAATCGGGCGAACTGACTACCGTGGACAACCTGAAAATCGCCGAGGAAATTCGCACCTTGTATCAGTACTTGGTCGACAAGGGATGCATCGAACAACTTGACGACTACAATCCCGAGCACCTCGGCACGTTCTCGCGCGAAGTCCTCGAGCAAATCCAATCGGGCGATCCAAGCTGGACCGAGCACGTGCCAGCCGAAGTGGCTGCGTTGATCCAACAGCGAGGGTTCTTTGGTTGTCGACGTCCAAAGGCCGTCAAGGCGATTGAAAAGCCGCGAGCGGCAATCGCGCCCCTCGCAGTCGGCAACGGATTGATTCCATCGGCGCAAGTCCAATCGTACTGATTTGCGGTCGCCATCGACACGGTTTGTCACGATGCTCTATGATCATGGCGAAAACGTGCGGCGTGATCGCCGCAGTCTTTCGCCGATTTGGGAAAACTGCAATGCGAATCAAACCTGTTGAAAATGTAGATCTGACGACGCCTTACGGATCAATGCGAACGCACCTGTTTCGCCCTGATCGCGACGGTAAATTTCCGGGCGTGATCCTGTTCGCCGAAATCTACCAGATGACCGAACCGATCGCCCGCACCGCAGCCATGATCGCGGGTCATGGCTTCATCGTCGCCGTTCCCGATGTCTATCACGAATTCACCGAGCCCGGTGAAGCGTTTGCCTATGACGCCGTGGGGACCGAACGCGGAAACACTCTGAAGACCACCAAGGAACTCGCCAGCTACGATGCGGATGCGCGGGCTGCGATCGATTTTCTGCAAAACGATTCGCGATGCAGCGGCCGGATCGGAACCGCCGGAATCTGTCTCGGTGGACATCTCGCCTTTCGTGCCGCCATGAACAAACAGGTGCAAGCCGCCGTGTGTTTCTACGCGACCGACATTCACAAACGCAGTTTGGGCAAAGGGATGTGCGACGACAGCCTGGACCGTATTCCCGAAATCGATGCCGAGATGATGATGGTTTGGGGACGCCAAGATCCTCATATCCCCGGCGAAGGACGCCGCATGATCTACGACGCGATGACCGCCGCAGGCACGCGATTCAGTTGGCACGAATTCAATGGCGAACATGCCTTCATGCGAGACGTCGGCCATCGCTACGATCCCGAACTCGCCCATCTGTTAAATGGCATGATGTGCCAGCACTTCAGCAGCCATCTGAAGTGATTCGATTCTAAATCGCGTCTCGGTGACCTGTTAAACCTCGTTGTTCTGTACGGCGGCGCGCTGCGTTAACGTGGTCAGCACCGAGGGCGACCAATTCGATTCACTTTGATGCCCCTTGGCCGCTCGGCGACCGATCCCACCCATCTCGGGAAGTACGCGAGCTGCGATCGCGAGCATCTCGTTGGTAAGCTCGGGGAACATTTGCTGCAATGCAATGGTGAAGTTAAGCGGATTGCGGATGAACACTTCACCGCGTCCATGTTGGCAGGCGTTCAAAATTTGATTCGCTGCGGTTTCCGCATTCATCGCCATCCCCGGAATCGAATCTCCGATGCTGAACCATGTATACTCCTCGCGATGTTTACCTTTGAAGATCGCGTTGCGAGGGCTGCCGGTACACATCAATCCGGGACAGGCGGTGGTGACAAAGATATTTTCTTGTTTCAATTCGGCTCTTAAACCGTTGGAAAGACCGACCAAAGCAAATTTGCTTGCCGCGTACGGCAGCATGTGAGGCACCGCTCGTTTGCCACCAACCGAAGCGACGTTGACGATCCGCCCCCATCCTTGATTTCGCATGTGCGGAAGAGTTTC
>NZ_JBFHFD010000595.1:0-5421 GCF_041583735.1 Novipirellula sp. | reverse complement strand
TTTTTCAGCTGCAAATTGACATCGGCGCCAGCGGCAACCATCGCTCGCACGAAATCGAGTGTATTGAGCGATCCGGTGATTCGCGGCGCTGGATCACCTGCGGGATCGTCGCCCAGTTCGGTTCGGCGCACCCAGGTGATCGCGTGCAGTGGCGCATAGCCGCTACGTTGATCGTTGGGATCGGCTCCCCGCTGGATCAACTTGATCGCCAATTCCAAATGCCCACTTTCGACCGCCAACAACAGAGCGGAGGTTCGTTTTCGCGGATCGCGTCCGCCACTACGGGTCGGGTTCATCACGGCATTGATATCGAGTCCCGCGTCCAGCAGTCGCATCACCACATCGGTTCGCCCGTGACGGGCCGCAAACATGATCGCCGAGAAATCCGATTTTGGAAGGCGATCGTCCAATCGAGCGCCCCCTTGGATCAACGCGTCCACGGCATCGAGGTTGCCGGCCGCTGCAGCCCACATCAGTGCGGTTTGCCCGCCCACTTCTTTGGCGTTTACCTTCGCGTCATGCTTGATCAATGCCCGCACGATCGCGGGGTTGCCCGTTCGCGCAGCCAACATCAACGGCGTTTCTTTCCCCAGACGCGTCGCACTCACATCGGCATCGTGGCGGATCAAGGCAGCTACCGCATCCTCGCATCCGTATTCACAGGCGAGACTCAGTGGGCTGACTTGATATTCGTTCACCACATTGACGTTTCCGCCAGCATCAACCAACGACTTGATCACATCGTTTCGGTTATGAAACGCCGCCCAGTGAATGGCCGTCATTCCATCAGCCTGGGACGCATTAACGTCGACACGATCGTCGGTCAAATGCTTTGTAACGGCATTCCAACGCTGGTGTTCGGCATCATCGGCAAGCTCAGCCGCCGAGGCGGACGCCCCTATCATGCACAGAACGAATGCAACAATCGCTCGCACCGCAGTCATACAGCAAGACAAAAATTTCATGTTCATTGATTACAACGTCACGGGGTCAAACAGATCATCCACGGTGCCGGTGCTATCGCCGAACGTTTCCAGGGGCACGCCGACCTTATTGAGCAACGTCAGATGCACATTCGAAAGCGGCGTCGTTTCGGTGAACTTGATGTGACGCCCGCCCCGCATCCCGCCCGCCGCGCCGCCAGCGACCAGGATGGGCAAATTGGTGTGGTCGTGCGCATCCGGGTCGCCCATACCGCTGCCGTACATGTAAAGCGAATGGTCCAACAGCGTGCCGTTGCCCTCCGCTGTTTCGGCCATGCGTTTCAAAAAATCGGCGAAAAGCGAAACGTGAAAGCGATTGATCTTGGCAACTTTCTCAAGTTTCTCGGGATCGTTGCCGTGATGTGTCACCGGATGATGCGGATCGGGCACGCCGATCTCGGGGTAGGTTCGTGTGCTGGCTTCACGGGCCAACTGGAACGAAACGACTCGGGTGATGTCGCCTTGGAACGCCAACAATTGCAAATCGAACATCAATTTGGCATGTTCGGCGTAAGACGCCGGGACACCTACGGGGCGATCCAGATCCGGTAGCGGATTGTCCGCCGCGTTCGATTCGGCCAATTGAATCCGCCGCTCAACCTCTCGGATACTGTCGAGGTAACCATCGATCTTATCTCGGTCGGCAGCCCCCACACGGTTTTTAATTCGCTTGATTTCGGTCGTTACCAAATCCAACAAACTCGCCCGCTTCCGGCGGGCGGCCTGCATCTGTTGGGCCGTCCCCCCTTCGCCAAACAAACTTTCAAACACCAAACGAGGATGAGCTTCCGAAGGCAGCGGTTGCGTGGGCGAGGACCACGACAAACTGTTTTGATATACACAGGCGTAACCATTGTCGCATTGTCCCACAGTCGACAACAAATCCATCGAAAGTTCCAGCGACGGCAACTGCGAATCGCGGCCGATCTGGCGAGCAGCGATTTGGTCCACCGTCGTACCGCTACGATAATCACTGCTCTCAGTGCGTTTCGCCCTCGCCGCACTTAGAAACGTCGAGTTCGACGTTGCGTGCGAACCGGGATAAGCATTTTTCAGGTCGGTGTTGGAGATCACCGTCACTTGATGCTTCACTGCTTCAAGCGGCTGCAAACTCGGCGGCAGCTCGTCCAACGTCTCAGCCTGCGGCGTCCAATTGGCCGGGTTGTACCCCATCGGAATATAGATGTAGCCGATCCGTTTCAAATTCTCTGGTGCGGCCACAGTCGCTGCCGAAGCCGTCATCGCGGGGATCATCGCATCCAACAGCGGCAAGGCGATTGCCGCGCCGGTGCCTCGCAGCATCGTCCGTCGCGAAATCGAAATTCGTTTCATCATTCGTTGGGTCTCCACTTGCGAAACGGATCGCTGAGTACGATACCGGTAATGAGAGAAGAAAGAGTGTAATGTTCGTCTGCTGCCGCATCGACAATGCGGCGAATCGTCGGACCGTCGTCGGATTGGACCGCACGCCCTAAGGCGTAAGTTATCAGTTTCTCGGTGACGGTGTGAGCAAAAATCTCGGGTCGGGCAAGGACGCCAGCCTCCAATTGGTCAACGGATTCCAATTCGGTGCCATCGGGCAAATAGCCGCTCGAATCAATCGCCAAGGTGTCTTCAAACTCACGCCAACGCCCGACCGCATCAAAGTTCTCGAGTGCAAATCCGACCGGGTCCATCAAATCATGACACGCTGCACATGCCGGGTTCGCCCGGTGTGCTGCCAATCGCTCGCGCACTGAGGC
This sequence comes from Novipirellula sp., assembly GCF_041583735.1. Lineage (NCBI taxonomy): Bacteria > Pseudomonadati > Planctomycetota > Planctomycetia > Pirellulales > Pirellulaceae > Novipirellula > Novipirellula sp. The sequence continues at coordinate 2,696 of NZ_JBFHFD010000595.1, read as the reverse complement.
AAATTGAATCGCGGTGTTTTCCTTTAGATTCGGAACGTTCGGAGGCGGCGGGGGTGCGGGCGTACCAATGACGTTCTCGAGTACCCAGTTGCCGCGAATCGTGGGCGAGGTGCGTGTCGCATACGACGTCACCATCAAAATACTGCCATGCCGCAAAATGCCGCCGCGGTGACTCGCGGGACTCACTTTCACGAGCCGAAACTCGCTGCCCGCGACGCCAGCGATGCCATAGTGCGTCGCCAGCCGCTCGTTCAAATAGGTTTCATTGCTACCAATCAAATCCAGTATGCTGCGGTTGTTCCGCAGCACGTCGTGAAAAAGTAATTTGGTTTCCTGAGCGAACGCTTGACGTAGATTGTCATCAAAATCGGGAAACAACCGCAGATCCGGTGTGATCGAATCAAGATTGCGAAGGTACAACCACTGCGCCGCAAAATTGTCGACCAAGGCTCGTGAGCGTTCATCGGACAACATCCGCTGAACCTCGGCCTGCAACGTATCGTCATGCTGCAGCAAACCTTGCTCGGCAAGATCGAGTAGTCGCTCGTCGGGTAAACTGCTCCACAAGAAGTAGGATAACCGCGACGCCAATTCATAATTATCGACATCGGCAAGCCTCGCGTCCGCATCGTCAGCGATTCGTTGTTCGATGCGAAACAGAAAATTCGGATTGACTAGAATCGCGGTGACCGCCAATTCGATTCCAGCCTCAAAACCAGCTTCGCGATTTCCCTGATCAAAAAACTCCATCAGCAAATCGATATCCGTATCACTGACCGGTCGCCGATACGCTCGCCGAGCGAGTCGTTGCAGCATTAACTTGGCATCCCCCCGCGTCACCGTTTCGGGATCGTAATGACTGCCAAAAATTCGATCACGACTGGCCGTTTTTCCTGGCCCCGCTGATTCGCTTGGCGTGTCGGGCCCGTCTGTGTCGAGCGGCCCCACAATCGAGACCTGATAGATCGCCGGCGTTCGCCGGGGGTGACGATGCCGATTAAAGTTCGCATCAAACGGTTGCCGTTTCTGTTCAGCCAACGACGAGAACGTTTTCGGAAACGTCACCCCAACACTGCGAGCCCCCGCATCGATATGAATTCGGGTGCGTAGATGCGAATCGGCATGGGTATAATCATTTCCGCTCCAACCGTGCTGGCCTTTCAGCGGCTGCACGGTGAACCGATGCACACGATTGCGGTCGACCAACACATCGATGTGATGTTTTCGCTCGAGTCCTTCTACTTTTTCATCTCGGTCACGCGTCAATTTCAGCTCGATCGCATAGTCACCGGTTTGGTGAAAATGATGTTGGATCAACACGCCGCCGCGCGTGCCAAATGGCAATCCCGAAACATGGGTCTCTTGCGAACGATCCGCGGGCTGGCGAATCGTCACACCAACGGGCCCATTACCGCTACCGCCGACCGCCGCGCGACTGATGCCTTGGGCCGCCGATAGATACCGATTCAGGTGTGTCGGCGAAAGTTCTTCGACCGTGATGTTGTCAAACCCGTGACTTGATTCATCTTTGGGAAGATAATCCGAAGCATCGACGGCGATCCCTAACAGATCACGAACCGAGTATTGGTATTCGAGCCGAGTCAGCCGCCGAATCGCTCCCACCCGGCCAGGACGCGGGAATTCCTTGTAACGTTGATCCAAAATGCTCCGCAACGTGCTGGAGACCTGCTCGTATTCGCTCTCTGCGGGTCGATCCGACGTGGGTGGCGGCATTTGTCGTGTGTCGATCCGACGCAAGATTTTCTCCCAGCGATCGGTCTGCAGCTCCTCGCGTGAAAATTGGTCCGCCGAAAAATCAAATGCCTCCAAATCAAATTCGCCTTCGGCATCGCCACTTGAGTGGCAATCGAGACAGTAGGTAGCGACAAAGTCCTTGAATTCACCGAGACGTTCCATCTGAGAATCGGCCGCGATCGACGTCGGAGTGGATGCCAACGTGCAAACCCAAACGAGCGTCGTGATCGCAGTGGAGTTCAGTTTGTTCATGACGAGTTTCAACCGCAGGTAACGTGGCTTTGGACGCTCTATTCTATTCGATCAACAAACCCTCGGCGACGATTTCCAGCCGGCCACGGCGTAAGAAACACTAGACCCTACGTCCGCTTGTGAGTCCCGTTCATGAACGTAACCCAATTTCCATCGTCGGTTTGCATCGCGCTGTTCATCAACCAGCAGTCGGCGTCAATAATTTCGATCGTGTCGCGATAAGGACAGGTCCCGCTGCCATCAAACTTCGGGCCTTCGGTCACCAGCGGCAATCGAGTGCCATCCGCGTCCCGGATGCCTTGGTAATACCAAATGTTAGACATCATTGATCCCACAAAAGTGCCGACGTAACGCTTCTGCGCGATGTCAAAGCCAAGCGTCATGATCGATGACCACGCATCTCCCTCGGCGGATTCGCCGCTGCTTTCGGCAACCAACCACATCCCGCCTAGCGAGCGACATTCAATTTTTCCCGTGGTCATCGATGTATTGCCGTCGGGCATTTTGCATTCGTGTTGAAGACTCCACTTACCAATCAGTTGATCGAGCCAGTGGTGCTCGGATTGCGGTTTAGCAAACATAATTGTTCCTTACTGGTTTGGACCGAAGACTTGTACGGACCGAAAAAGGGACAGCAATTCAGTAATCGCCTTGCCGATTTGTTTTTATGCATGCATGTCCTGTCACCG
>NZ_JBFHFD010000594.1:0-5441 GCF_041583735.1 Novipirellula sp. | reverse complement strand
GAGTCCGTTGTTGTGCGGCTACGTCGGCGAGACCTACGGATGGCATTACGGTTTTGGGCTCGCCACGATCGGGATGTTGATCGGGCTCGCCGTGTTTGTGATGCCCACCGTGGTGACGCAAAGTTTGATCGGGCTGGGGGCGGCGGTCAGCGCCATCGGCAGGCTGGTGTTCCACCCCGATAATCCATGGACCACCGCCGTGAATATCTTTGTCGCGGTTGCCTTGGTCGCCGCAGGGGCGATCGCCTGTGTGGCGCTCTCGCGAGGCGGTTTGAGTGCGGACAAAGGCCAGCGGCCTGAGGGGATGGATAGTCGTCATGACTGGATGGTTTATCTCGGGACATTGGTCGCGATTCCCGTTTTGACGCTGCTGGTGAGCGGATTTTCGCCACTGACCGACGATGGTAAATCGCTCCAATTGATCCCGAACGAAACGATCAATAGTTTTACCGGTGACGTCCAAGAAGACGCCTCGGCGACCTCAAAGGCGGTCCGCAGTATCGCGGTGGTCTTTCTGAAGGAAGTCAGTAAGCCTGCGGGGCTGGTCTTGACCGTGATCGGGATCATCGCGTTTGGTTATCTGATCATCCAGACCTTTAAATTGGATCAAATACCACGGCAACGGATGATCGTTGCGTTGGTGCTGATCTTCTTTCAAATGCTGTTTTTCGCGTTCTTTGAACAGGCCGGCAGTAGCGTCAACCTGTTTACCGACCGCAATGTCGATCGTGTTGTCGAAGCGTCGGTGGTGACCGAATCGATGGTCGGCGAAACCATTCAAATCGAACCGACTCAGGAACAGATTGGATACGAGTGGAAAGACGGTGAAGTCTTCTCGATTTCCGATTTGGATCAATTGCGAGCCGATCATGAAGCCAAAGGCTTTGAGATTGATTGGACGATTCGCGAGAGCAATGTCGGGATGGGGATCGCCTCGCGTGATGCCGAATTGCCCGCCAGTTTGTTTCAGTCGGTCAATCCGATCTTCATTTTGCTGCTAGGACTTGTTTTCTCGGCACTGTGGACGCAGTTGCGAATGCGAGATGCCGATCCCTCCTCGCCAGTTAAATTTGCGTTTGGTTTGGCGCTACTGGGGCTCGGATTTGGTGCCTTCTGGTACGGAGCCGTCAACGCCAATGGACGTGGGATGGTCTCGATCAGTTGGTTGTTGCTGGGGTACCTGCTGCAAACGATGGGCGAATTGTGCCTCAGCCCCGTCGGGCTCTCGACGATGACCAAGCTCAGCCCTCGGCATCTCGTCAGCACGGTGATGGGCGGTTGGTTCTTGGCGACTGCGTTTAGCCAGTACCTCGCCGCGATCATTTCCCAGTTAACTGGCGTCAGCGAAGGCGGAGACACCGGCAGCGTGATTCCGCTGCCGACCGAGACGGTTGACGTGTATGGCGGTGTGTTTGGTACAATCGCAGTCACTGCGATGCTTTCGGGGCTCGCATGTTTGCTATTGTCGCCATGGTTGAGCCGCTGGATGCACGAGCAGGATGAACGATAAAGACGATGCCCGTGTGATTGGTTTGCTGCGCCGCGTGATTCGCGACTGCGGTAAGCTGTACAGCCATTGCGGCCAGTGGATGGTGCGCCGCTATCCCACGCTAATCGAAGGCAATCCGAATCAGTTCGTTGAGCTGATGGATGACCTGCATCGCGGGTTGTTGGTCAAAGTCTATGTCACGATCGTTCGCGCCGACGATCGCTGGACCAGCGCCGAGAAGCGAGTCGCCGCGGCGATGATCGAACATCTGTGGGGCGAACAGTTGCAAGGCGGGCAATTGCGCGAAGCGGCCACCGGGCTATTCGAGCAAGCCGACCAATTGTCCTGGGAATCGCTGGTCGCTCCCTTTGTGCGTTATGCCCCGCTTGCCGACAGCAAGGCACAGGTCGAAACGATCGTCATGCGGCTGGCTAATCTGGTCGCCAAATGTGACGGTCAAACGATGCCCGAAGAGTCCGTCGCACTGCATACGTTACAGCGTGATATCGACATGGCGCTGCATCCAGCGAATCCAAAATCAACGCTCGCGCCGATCGGCAACGCGTCGTCCGAAGGTCCCTCGGCGGTTGCCTACCAACACGAACAGCAGCAGGCGAGCGAACCGTCGGGCGATGCGCCAGCAACCGAAACTGCCGCCGATCGCGAGCGACGACTGCAAGCAGCGATGAAAGAGCTCGAGTCGCTGATCGGGTTGCAGGGCGTCAAGGATCGAGTTCGCAGCTATGCCAACTTTCTGCGTCTGCAGCAACAACGCAAAGACGCCGGGCTTGCGACGATGCCCATTAGTTTGCATATGGCGTTCATTGGGAATCCAGGCACTGGCAAAACGACCGTCGCGCGGATTGTCGGACAAATCCTCGGTGGGCTCGGTACGCTTCCCTCGGGGCACGTCATTGAAACCGATCGCAGCGGATTGGTTGCCGAGTACGCTGGCCAAACCGCGCCGAAAACCAACAAGCTCTGCGATTCCGCCAAAGGTGGCGTGCTGTTTATCGACGAAGCCTACAGTTTGGTCGATGCCTCGGGCGATGATGCCTATGGACGCGAAGCGATCCAGACGCTGCTGAAACGGATGGAAGACGACCGCGAATCGATGGCCGTGATCTTGGCCGGTTACAGCGACGAGATGGACAAGATGATTCGCAGCAACCCCGGTTTGTCATCGCGGATCAATACCAAGATTGATTTCGAGGACTACACGCCCTCGGACCTGGGCCGCATCTTTGAAGGGATGTGCGAGCAGAATCAATATCAATTGCCCAGTGAAGCACGTCATCGTTTGTTGGTCGGTTTTCAGCAGCTGTACGAACACCGCGATCGCCATTTTGGCAACGGCCGTTTAGTGCGAAACGCATTCGAAGACACGATTCGCCGCTTGGCCGACCGGATCGCCGAAGTTTCTCAGTTGACCGAGTCGCTGTTGACCGTGCTGCTCGCCAGCGACGTCAGCGTCCCTGGGGTGACCAATCGCCAACTCGATTCTTTGGTTGCCAAGCCGCATGTATTGCGTATCCAGTGCAATGGATGTCAACGCAAAGTGCGGATCATGCCCGAGTCGCTCGGCATCCGCGTCCGCTGCAAAAAGTGCGAACACATCCAACTAGCCGACTGGGCCGACGTCGCCGAAAAATAGATTGAATGTGGGATCGACTTCTAGCCTTTTTATACCCCATAACTTTTACGAGCTTAAATCCCTATCGTGCTGAGTTGTGGGGGCAAAAAGGCTGCAAGCCGATCCCACAGCTTACGCACTGGGCGGAATAAGGCCTTCGGGCAATTTGCCTTCGGCCACTTCGTCATCCCATTGGTCCATCAGCGGCCAGCTGTCGGCAAGCGTGCCGAAGTCGGCCATTTTCAAGTAGCCACGCACACGATCGATCGTGCGATTTAGAAAGTCTTTGTCGTTGCGGAAGATCGGGCCATGGCTCGGAGCTAACCATTTGACGTCACTGTCGCGAATTCGCTCGAGCGATTTTACGAACGCCTTGATATCGCTGCCGTGATGCGCGTCGATCGCTCCGATGCAACCATCACGATAAATGTTATCGCCGCTGAGCAAGACGTCGCCATGACGGAACGCCAACTGGCTGTCGGTGTGTCCCGGTGTGTGCCAAACTTCGAGTTCCAGATTGCCGATCTTGATGATGTCGCCATCGTTGACCTCGTGCTCGATTTCGACCGGTGGCATCGCGAGTTTCAGGTTCTGAGCTTCGATCTCCGCCAGCGTGATCAACGTGTCCCCTTCGCGAAGCGGTTTGACCGCTTTGGGGTGCCCCGTAACCGTCGTCTTCAGTAGCTGTTTGGCCTTGGCAAGCCCCTGGATGTGATCGACATCCGCATGCGTCGCGACCAGCGTCTTGCAGCGAGACAGCGGGAAATCGAGCTGCCGAATGATCTCGACAAAATCCTCGACCGTCTCTTCGTAACCGATGTCGATCAGAATCCATTCGTCTTGATCGTACACCAGGTAGACGTTGCAACCGAGAACCTCGCCAGCTTGAAAATTAAGCTCGATCACACCTGGGAAAATAGGTTTGCGAATCAACATGACGAATGGTTTTTAAAGGAATGAATTTGCGGGTGCGGTATTCTACGCAGTCCCGGGGAACAACGAAAACCCGGTTGACATCATAACGGCGCCGAATGAGGGAACATTCCAAACCAAGTGTCTCAAGGCCACGCCCGACGAATTTGCTAAAAACCGAAGCGATTGCTGACGGAACGGCCAAGCTACCGCAATGCCACAGGCGACCTTCAATGCGTCAGACCACCCTCAAGTCTTCAGGATCGAGGCCAAGCCTTCGCGATAGGTCGGAAAGGCTAATTTGGGTAATAAGTTCCCCTTCAGTCGACGATTCCAAATTCGCTTATTGCTTTCGCTTCGCATTTGCTTGGCCGAACCGGCCGGTGGCGGCACGAAAACAGGAGTTGCGGCACCACATTGGCGGGCAATTTCACAGTAAAAGTCTCGTCTTGGCATCGGTTCGTCGTCCCCGACCACATACATTCGGTAGGCTGATTTCTGCCATGCTGCGAACACCGCACGAGCGGCATCGTGGACGTGAATCAGATTTAGGTAGCCGTCTTCGGCGGACGCGATCGGTTGCCCTTGCAAAACCGAATCGATCCGCGGCACTCGGCCAGGCCCGTAAATCCCCGCTAACCGCAGGATCGTCCAGGGGGCGGCCGGTCGATGGCGATGCAGCAAATCTTCGGCCTGCAGATGGACCCGGCCCCCTTCGCGATTGGGTTTCGCGGGGGATCGTTCGTCGACCCAGACGCCTCCGGTCTGGTGGTACACCCCCGTGGTGCTGATGTAGCAAAGATGGGCCTGTTCGGGCACAGCTTCCAGTAAATTCCGCATTCCGCCGACTTGCGACTCATAACGCGATAGCCTGCTGGCCGAATCGTAGCTGACTGCGACCAAGACCCGGTCGACCTCCGGTAACGCCCGCAAACGAGAGCGGTTCGTCCAGTCGGCAAGAATCGGCTCAATTCCTTGTTTCCGAAGCTCGGTGGCCCGGTTTGGGCGTCGCGTGGTGGCGAAAACGGTGTGTCCCGAATCGTGAGCCATTTTGGCAACCACGCTTCCGAGGTAGCCACATCCGACGATCAAAATGCGAAATTTAGGCATAACAGGGGGGCTCGGCGGGTTTTTAATGCGTTCGACAGGGGAGTTTGACGGCTTCATTTTTCCCATTCTTGCTACACCAGCTACAATAAAGCGGCGATCGAGTCGACGGCGGAGCATGCGTCGGGAAAACTATTCGTTGAAGACTCAGGTTCGCACGATCGTTTACGAAGTCTCAGCGAGGAGCTGCCATTGAAATCGACAGTAGCGTTAACGCCCACCCCCATCAACGTCACCGCGTTCCGCGGCAAGGGATGGGCGATTCTTTTGACACTCCTTTGGCTTGCACCCTCGGTCTCG
>NZ_JBFHFD010000593.1:0-5450 GCF_041583735.1 Novipirellula sp. | reverse complement strand
GCGATTAGCGCTGCTCGCAGCACGTGACACGCTCGGGCAGAAGGTCGAAGCTCAAGGACCCATCTTTCAAAAAGTCGAGCCCCAAGACAACTCGCTAGTCGTCCATTTCGAACATGCCGAGGGCCTAAAAACAACGGATGGTTCCCCGCCAAAGGCGTTTTGGTTGGCCGATGATGATCAGAAATGGGTTCGAGCGGACGCGACGATTCAAGGCCAGAGCGTGGTTTTGCACTCCGCTGAATTGCCAACGCCGTTGTATGTTCGCTACGCCTTTGTCGGAAAGCCAGACGTGAATCTTGTTAACGACGCCAATCTACCGGCCCTTCCGTTTCGCACTGACCGGTTTGAACCCTAAAGAAGATGTCTGCAACTCCATCCATTGGATCCTGACCAAGCACTCCCTCAATCGAATACAGAAGAAATTATCATGTTTGTACAACGCACATCGCACTTTTTGATGTTTGGGTTGGTCGTTTGTTTGATGGCCGTGCAGCCAGCGTTTGGCAAAGAGCCGCCGCCCAACATCATCATCTTCTATGTCGACGACCTCGGATGGCAGGATGTGCAGCTCAATGACGTGGATGATCCGTGTCCCTACGAGACGCCAAACATCGTGAAGTTAGCCAAGGCAGGGATGAATTTTACCGAAGGCTATTCACCCGCTCCGTCCTGTTCTCCCTCACGCGCCGGGATCATCACAGGGCAACATCCCGCGAAAATTCGGCTCACCCATGTTGATCTGGGAGTGATCCGAAAAGGAAGCAAGACGGATCGCGTGGTCGCGCCCTATCTGGAAAAACCGCTGGATCAGAATCTGCTTACTCTGGCCGATGCGATGAAAGCGAATGGCTACCGCACCGGGCACTCGGGGAAATGGCATGTCGGGCTGACCGCGGCAAGCTATGGTTTCGACACCGTCAATCAAGACCGAGGGCCGCATCGCAGTGTGCCGGATCGGACCAAGGATTTCGCGACCGCCGATGATCCAAAATTTCCGCTCAGCAAAGAGAAATACCCGCCTGTGAGCAAGAAGAAACCCGAGGGTATCTCGTATCCTTACGACGAGGTTACTGGTTCGGCTATCGAGTTCATGGCACAGAGCAAAGACGAGCCATTCTTTCTCAACCTCTGTCACTGGATGGTCCATTGGCCCGTGATGACCCGCAACGGCGAGTTGCTTGAATATTACTGTGACAAGATGGGGCAACCCTTTCCACCCAAGCGTGGCGCGATGACGCTGCCGGGACAGCAAAACCCGTACTTTGCTTCGATGGTCACTAGCGTCGACTGGAGCCTCGGCCGGATCGTTGATTTTCTTCAGAAGACCGATGACCCTCGCAGCCCAGACAAGAAGCTGATCGACACCACCTACATCTTCTTTACCTCCGATAACGGTGGCGCAGAGAAAAAGGGCAAGGAGGTGATCTCGGACAACGCGCCGCTGAAATATGGAAAAACGCATGCCGAAGAAGGAGGCGTTCGAGTGCCGATGGTGATCGCGGGACCAGGCATCGAACCGGGCAGCCGTTTTGATGGTCTGGTGAACCAGCTCGACTTTTTCCCCACCATCCTGGAATTGACCGACTCCGAAATCTCGCCTGATGATTTTGCCGAACTCAGCGGTTTGGATATCTCAGCCGTGTTGAGCGGGGCGAGCCAGCAGATCGTCGATGCCAACGGGAAAGAACGTGATCATCTGTTTTGGCACTACCCGCATGGTGGCGATTCGATGAAGTCGGCGATTCGTAGTGGTGACTTCAAACTCTACAAACGATACCAGACGGACGATTACGAACTGTATCGTCTCTACAAGGACGGTAAACGCAACGATTACGAAGAGGCCAATGACTTGGCACAAAACCCCGAGTTCGCTTCGGTAATCGAGCGTCTCGGAAAGATGCTCGAGGCCGACCTAGTGGCCAACGATGCGGAACTGCCTTACCTCAATCCGAACTACGCCGACAAAATAACGCCGGTCGCCGATCTGGGCAAAGCCACCTATGAGTCAGCGGCACGGCAGGCAAGGCTAAGCATCAAGCCCGATGGTCCAGCGATCAAAGAGGCCTATGTGATCTACTGCGAGGACCCAGAGGTCACGAAGACGAAAGCCAGAAGGCCCCCGGCAGACATCCCGGAAACCCGTCCGGTGCTTCCCGGGATGAAGGCCCCTGCGACGATCAGCACCGATGGTTCCACCGTTAACGCGACCATCCCAAAGGAGATCGCGGCTTGGCGATTCCAGATCATCGACCAGAATGGTTACCTGCAGTACAGCGATGTGGTGATGGCCAATTGAGTTAATCAAACAGTGACCTGATCAAACAGCGACTTGGCCAATCAGTGCACCGGTGAACTTCACCCGCTTTCGAATTGGGTGAGCCTGTTGACTACCGCATTGGTCGCAGACACCTTTGCAAACCGATCTGCACGACATGTTTAAGATCGTCCCGGGAGCTAGCCGAGGCTTAGAAAAACACTCGTAAACTTAACTACAACGACGAACGGATCAATGAACAAAACCTCACTCTACCTATGCGTCGTGATCAGCATTGCGGCCTGTCCCGTGCTGGCTGCGGATGCACCTAGCAAGGGCAAACCAAACAAGTTCAGCTACAGCGAAGCAGCACAGGTACAACCGCTGAATCAGGCTCCGGAGCAGCCATTGTCCTTGTGGTACAACCAGCCGGCCACTTATTGGGAAGAAGCGTTGCCTGTGGGTAACGGTCGACTCGGAGCGATGGTCTACGGGGGAGTTTCGAAAGAGATCATCCAGCTGAACGAAGATTCGATCTGGGCAGGCCCGCCGATCCCCGTGGTGAAAGAGAACGTCCGCAGTACGATCGATGAGGTGCGGCAGCTGTTGTTTGCAGGGAAATACACCGAAGCTCAGAAAAAGCAGCAGGCGATTTTGGCTGGCCGTATCTCTCCGAGAAGCTACCAGACGATGGGGGAACTGCGGTTCGATTTCGGTCCTGTCTCAAAAGCGACCGCGTATCGTAGATCGCTGGATCTGGACACCGCGATTGCAACAACCCGTTACACAGCCGGCGGCGTCAACTATATCCGGGAAGTCTATTCAAGCCCGATCGACGATGTTATCGCCATCAGGATTGCAGCCGACAAACCGGGCGCGGTCTCGTTTCATGCAGAGATCGAGCGGGCGGGGACCTTTGCGACCAAAGCAAACGGAAACGATACCGTGATCGCCACCGGGCAAGCCGCGCACGGAAACAAACACTTGGGTGTCAAGTTTGCCACGGTCTATAAGGTCGTTGCGGAAAACGGATCCACTCAAGCGGACGACAATCGCTTGACCGTTGAAAATGCGGACTCGGCTGTCATCTACATCACCGCGGCAACGGATTACAACCGCGACGATACAGACCATCCCTTCACTCATGACCTGGTAGAAATCTGCGACCGCATCGTCGCTGCGGCGAAGCAAAAAGGATACGAGCCAATCAAGGCGGACACCTCTGCTGCACACCAAATGCTTTTCCGCCGAGTTGAGTTGAAGCTTGGAACTCCATCGACCAAAACGACCATTGCCAGATTGCAGGGGTATCAAAACGGAAAGATCGATCCCGACTTGGAAGCACTTTACTTTCAATACGGCAGATACCTGCTGATCTCATCCTCGCGGCCCGGCTGCTTGCCGGCCAATCTGCAGGGACTCTGGTGCAAAGACATGGCCGCGCCCTGGAACAGTGATTATCACATCAACATCAATTTCCAGATGAACTACTGGCTCGCCGAAACGACGAATCTTTCGGAATGCCATCTTCCCTTCATGGCCTACATTGAACGCTTGGTCCCCTCGGGCCAACAGACCGCCAAAGACTTGTATGGTTGCCGAGGTTTTCTAGCAGGGCATGGGTCGGATGTTTGGCATGGCACGGTCCCGTTTGGAAACGTTCAGTACGGACAATGGGTGGTTGGCGGTGCATGGACGACTCAGCACTTCATGGAACATTACCGGTTCACCGGGGATCGAGAATTCCTGAAAAATCGGGCCTATCCAGTTTTAAAACAATCATCGCTGTTTTTTCTGGATTGGTTGGTCGAAGACCCAAAAACCGGCAAATTGGTTTCCGGACCAAGCACATCGCCTGAGAACAAGTTCATCGACCCAAAAACCAACGCTCGATGTAACTTGACGATGGGTCCGGCGATGGATCAGCAGATTATTTGGGACGTGTTCACCAACACGCTCGAGTCAGCGCAAATCCTAGGCATCGAGGACGATTTTACCCGCGACGTTCGGTCCGCACTCGATCAGCTTGCCCTACCGCAAATCGGATCCGACGGGCGATTGATGGAATGGACCGAGGAATTTCAGGAGCATGATCCTGGGCACCGTCACATATCGCATCTGTTTGGTCTGTATCCCGGACGCCAATACAACATTGACGACAACCCCGAAATGGTGGCCGCCGCTCGCAAAACGATTGATCACCGACTCGCCAACGGAGGCGGTCACACCGGTTGGAGCCGAGCTTGGATCATCAATTTCTGGGCACGGTTCTTGGACGCGGAAAAAGCACACAACAACCTTGCACAGTTGCTCGAAAAATCGACTCACCACAACCTTTTTGACAAACACCCGCCTTTCCAAATCGATGGCAATTTTGGTGGCGCGGCCGCAATGGCGGAGATGCTGTTGCAATCCCATGCTGGCCATATCGATCTGCTTCCTGCACTTCCCAAAGCATGGGCCGATGGCTCGGTAAAGGGGCTTTGTGCCCGCGGCGGATTTGAGATCGACATGCAGTGGAGCCACGGTGTTTTGAGGTCAGCAACGCTGCGATCAAAACTCGGTCATCCCTGCACCGTTCGCTATGGCGATAAAACGAAGACGCTGAATACCGAAAAGAACGAAACCTATGATCTAAAATCGCTTCTGGAATCTACTTCGGAAAAAGTGCATTAAAACGAATCGACTCGCTCTGATCTTAGATCGCGGAACCTGTTGGTTTGTTATTCGTTTGGATGTCTTCGGAAGAGAAAATACATGAAAAGAGTTCGATTGCTATTTGCGGGGCTGTGTCTTGCAGTCACAACGACGGCCGTTGGAAAGGAAGATTCGGATCGTTCCTGGGCTGACCGTCTGGAGTAAGCATGGAAGGTTTTACAATGGAATCAAAAATATGAAATTAGCACGACAGTGCATCTTATTGTTGCTGATGGGCCTAGGTATACCGGTCCAGGCAGAGCAGCGAACGAGTTTTGATACGGATTGGAAATTCGCTCTCGGCGATCATGCGGGCGCAGAGGCACAGAGGTTTGATGATTCCAGTTGGCGTGGGTTGGATGTGCCGCACGACTGGAGCATCGAGGGCGAATATCGCAAGGATCATCCGATGGGGGATCAATGCGGCTATCTTCCGGCAGGCATTGGTTGGTATCGCAAGACCATTCCGGTCCCTGGTGATTGGAAAGGCAAGCATGTC
>NZ_JBFHFD010000592.1:0-5465 GCF_041583735.1 Novipirellula sp. | reverse complement strand
CGTTACGCGTCACCGGGTACGCGCGAAAGATTTTCAACTTCAAAATCGCCCGACTCGCGTACTCCGGTGCACGCGATTGTTCAAGTAAGCCGCTTCGCGGCGGGATTTTGGTGGGTATGAGACCTTGATGGAAGGAGCGGTTCACGGTGAACCGCTTCACACACTCCTTCCACAAGGAACTTTCGATGTCCAAGTCTAACAATCGTCGCCGCAATTCGCAAAAGTCTGCTGCTCTGGGGGCCTACTTTCCCGAGGATCTTCGTCAAAAACTCAGCGAAGACCTGCAACTCTCCGGGATGGCCAAGCGGACACACGACGGATACATCCGTGCCATCCGGCAACTCTCCGATTTCGCCAAGTGCTCCCCCGACCAAGTCACCGAGAACCATGTTCGCCAATTCTTCTTGCACCTCAAGAACGACCGAGGTTTCGCCTACGGTTCACTGCGTGTCGCCCTCTCGGGAGTGAAGTTCTTTTTTACCCGCACCTGCAAGCGAGACTGGGACATCTTTTCCATGCTCAAACTGCAAAACATCACCGCACTGCCGGAAGTCCTGACCATCAGCCAAACCCACGAGTTGATCGGTCAGGCGAACACCTTGCGGATTTACGCGTATTTCTGGACCGCTTATTCGATGGGCTTGAGGCTCAACGAAGCACTTCATCTGCAGACGACGGATCTGCAAAGCCAACGCGGCTTTGCCCACATCCACCGCGGCAAAGGGGCAAAGGATCGTTACGTCCCGCTGCCAGAATCAACTCTGAAGTTGCTGCGTGCCTATTGGCTGACCCATCATCACGACACGTGGATCTTCCCCGCCGTTTCGCCCGGGTACTGCTTCGACATCCATGGCAAGAGCAAGGCCGAGCGTCCGATGTCGGAAACCACCGTCCAAGGTGCGATGAAGCAGATCGCCAAGAAGCTCAACTTCGGCAAGAAAATCACGATCCACACGTTGCGACATTCTTACGCAACGCATCTGCTCGAAGCCGGTGTTGGGCTGAAGGTCATCCAGAAATACATGGGGCACTCCTCGCTGCAGACGACCCTCGTTTATCTACATCTGACCGAAGATGCGGAGGCCAATGCGCGGGGAGCGATCGACGGACTGTTCGGAAAGTTGCCGGGGGACGACGATGATCCCGATGCGCTCGGCTGTCCCGCACGACTGAAGTAAACCGGTCGCCGAAACGTGTCCACGCTGGCCGAAGCTATCGCCAAGCACGGACCGGCATACCTCGCCAAGCTTCCCGACCCGCTCCCCGAGTCACTGTATCAGGTTGCACGCGTGATCTCGTTGTTGCCGTTTTGCCGAACCGGTGCCCTTGGCGGAGTCCTGTATCGATGCGACGGCTGCGGCCAAACGCATTGGACGGGACGGAGCTGCGGAAATCGTCACTGCGCCACCTGTGGTCACGAGAAGTCGCAACGTTGGATCGAGAAGCATCAGAAGCGGTTGCTACCGGTTCATCACTTCTTCGTCACCTTCACGGTTCCCCGTGAAGTCGGCTTGGTGCTGCGCGCGAACCAACGTGAAGGCTATCGTTCGCTCTTTGATGCTTCGGCACAGAGCATTCGGGACGTCGGTGCCGCAACCAAAGCACTGAAAGGATGCAAGCTCGGTTACTTCGGCGTTCTGCACACTTGGGGGCGAGATCCGCTCGTCTATCATCCGCACATTCACTACATCATCCCCGGCGGTGGAGTGAAGGTCGATGAGGAGGGCGCGGCGATCGGCTGGCAGAGCACACCGCAAGGCTTCCTGTTTCGCCACGGCACCCTGGTTCGGGTCTACAAAGCGAAGTTGGCTGACGAGCTTCGCCGCTGTGGACTTTACGATTCGGTGCCGCGCGAAGCGTGGAAGAAGAACTTCGTGGTGGACATCGAAGCGGTCGGAAATGCGTGGGGCTCATTGCGTTACCTCGCGCCCTACATCCATCGAGTCGCGATCAGCGACAAACGGATCGTCTCGGTCACCGAAAGTTCGGTCTCGTACACCGTCACGCCCACAAAGGCCAAGCGGACGATCGAGCGGAACGTTAAAGGTGTCAAGTTCGTCGAGGGATTCGCGCAGCACATTCTCCCCAGCGGATTCCAGAAAGTGCGGCACTATGGCTGGATGAGCAGCAATTCGGCGATCCGCCTGGATGAACTGCAACTCCTTGTGTGGATGCATCTGGGCTGGGTGTACTGGTTGGCCAGCGGGCATGCTCCACAACCGGAACGCCTAGTCGGTGAGCCTCGCTGTGCCCACTGTGGTGGTGACCTACGCGTCGTGGCAGTCAGTTTCGATCCGATGCAACTTCCTCGTGGACCTCCACCGGCGGCGTTTCAAAGGAGAGCCAATTGAACGTTCAGCGGAAATCGGAGAGACAAAATCAAACGTCATCGGGGAGGCGAACAGAGATGCTCTGCGCTGATCGCGTTCAAATTTGTGCAGACGTGGTGACGAAGAACACCTTGGCAGCCAAAACACACATCCGCTGCCGGCGGCTCACCGCATCGAGACCGGCATGGCAACCGCCGAAGAGCATCGCACCTGGCAGATACGTCTTGAACGAGCCCAGGCCATCGAAGCAAAATCCAAGAGAGAATTAGGCGGCCGAGCGAGCGTTATCGGGCTTCTTGAACAGAGGACTTGAACTTCGGCTCGCAAACTCGCGAAGTCAAATCCTTACTGGTTATCCGTCGTTTGGGCATCACGTCAACTGGTCCGCGAACGATTCTTTGTTTTTACGGATGAAATCGCCGAACGTAGGAAGCAATCTGGTATCAGACAGTTCTAGGTATTCATATAGCAGTGCTTTGAGCCGGTCAAAGTTGTTGGTCAGATGATCGCGTAGTCCGGCATCGTACTCTTTCGCGAGCATGGAATCAGGTACGACAGCCTTGACCTTTTCAAATACCGGCTTTGCTTCCGGAAATCCAATGTCTAAGAGTACTTGTGCAAACTCATCGAGTGAGCGTTCTTGTTCAAAGAGGAATTCGAAACCGTCGCTCGCGATAAATCCAGATAGTTCCCACGCGTCCACGAAAAGAGCCTGTGCGGGATTGCATGGTGTTTCAATGCGAGTGTAGAGCTCGTGTAGCAGGGCTTCGTCGTCCGAGCCAGCCAGAATTTCGGAGATGTTGGCTGTCATTCAACTGTAATGAGAAACGTTGGGACTGAGTCGGATAACAATCAATTATTGGTGGTCCGACCGCGGTAAAAAGTACATATTCCGTGGTTGGACCGCGGAATATCTCCCGCCACCCAATCTTACGGCACCCTGCAGGGGTAATCAAGTCGCTCTCGAGACGATAGGTTTGTGCCATTGATGAAAAAGGTCGTCGATGGGCGTCGGTGTCTCGGCGTGATGAATCTGTCTGATCGGGATCGCGAGTGGTTTCCCAAGGGAGTGGGCAGCGATGCTAGCTTCCCCGCCGTATGAACCCAAACGGGTGCTTCCGAAGACCGTGTGGTCCAGCGTGAGCTGGTGATCGAGGTCCTTCGTCGCCACCTTGCCTCCCAGACTCCCGCGTGGCAGCGGCTACAGGCGGCACGGGCGACTCACATGCTCGATGACGGGGCGGACGTTCGTAGCGTGCAGGAATTGGTCGGGCACAAGGAGGCAGAGTGGACGCAAGCTGGAAGCTGACGCCACTTCCAGAAATCGACTTGCAATTGCCGCGGCCGCTTTGCTACCGTCGCTGCGAGTGTCTCGGGTTGACCCCCAGAAAGTTCACGAATGGACTCAACTGACGCGGAGCGGCGAGCCGAAACCTATACTGTTTCCGCTGCTTCGCGCTTAGCAAAAGTCTCTTCAAAGCTGTACGGATTGCATCCTGGGACACGGATCGCGGCGCTGACGGTCGATGCGGAAATGACTGAATAAGTCGGTGGGGTTCCCCCATCGGTCCGGTCCGGCCTACGTCGCCTAAATCCCCTCATTGCTATCAACCGATCTGTTTCAGCAGTCGTTTGTGATGCGGTGGGGTAGTCCATTTTGTCTCCGGAGCATCGCTCAAATGCAGATTTACGGTCCCTATCGGGTTTCCACCACGCAATCCGCTTCCAACGTCCAATCCACTTCGCAAGTCGATCGCGGCTCCGCTGCGTCCAAGGTCGATCAAGCGTCGTCGCCGGCGTCGGCCGGCCCGGTCGACCAGCTCGACCTCAGCCAAGCAGCTACCTCGGCCAATCGCATCGAAGGCAACGCCGCGGTCGCCGGTGAAGGCATTCGATTTGAACGGGTCGCCGAGCTGCGGCGGCAAATCGCCGACGGATCCTACGACTCGCCCGAACGGATGGACGCCGCCCTGGATCGGTTCTTGGACCTGTTGGGTTAACGGCCTGTGACACCAATCGGGGTCTATCTTGGTCGCGGAAGGGCGCCAGCCCTCCGGTCGTCCAAGGTGTTTTCCAGCTGAAACCGGACGGCTCGCGCCGTTCCGCTCACTCTTTCGTGCCACAGAAAGTGGCCATCGGAAGACAGGTCCCCGGCGGAGACAGACCCCGGCGAAGACAGCGATTGACCGGTCGTGTAGACTTCTAGATGACCGGACTCGTCGACCAAGCGTTTCGAGAGGGTGCTCGCCCCGCGCTGACGGGCTGTTTCTACGTTCCCTCTGACACGCACCATGGCTGAATTGTCGGACTCAACCTCCGAAACGGCGAACTCGAATTCCGAAACGGTTGCGACAAAAGTCGAGCCGTTGGAGGTTTCGCTTTCGCCTCAAGAACGGTTCAGCGAGTACCTGCAGTCGCGCGGGCTGCGGCAAACCAGCCAGCGGAAATTCTTGATCGACCAGGTGTTCAGCCAGCACGAGCATTTTGACGCCGAAGAGTTGATCGAACGGCTGCCACGGCGGGGGGAAGCGAACTACGTCAGTACCGCCACCGTCTATCGCACCCTGCGTGAATGTGTCGACGCCGGGCTGCTCAATAGTTTTCAACTCGACGGCCGCACCGTCTACGACCACGATTACGGCTACCCCCAGCACGACCACCTGTACTGCACGCGGTGCCGAAAACTGCTGGAATTTCAAAGCGACGAACTGGTCGAAATCCGTGACCAAATGGCCGCCTTGCACGGCTTTCGCGTCGAATCCCACCGGATGATCATCAGCGGCGTCTGCCGTGAGTGCTCGCGGCGGCGGCGAAAGAAACGCAAACAGGACCTGGTGTAGCGGGCCCCGAGTGCTCCGTGTCACCTTGCGTTTCGGGTAGGCGGTCGTGGACGAGGCGACGAGTCCTTGCCAATACGCCCACTGCAGAGGACTCGTTGCCTCGTCCATTTGCAGAGGACTCGTCGCCTCGTCCACTACCGCCTACCCGAAACGCAAGGTGACACGGAGCACTCGGGTCCCGCTACACCAGGTCCTGTTTGCGTTTCTTTCGCCGCCGCCGCGAGCACTCACGGCAGACGCCGCTGATGATCATCCGGTGGGATTCGACGCGAAAGCCGTGCAAGGCGGCCATTTG
>NZ_JBFHFD010000591.1:0-5489 GCF_041583735.1 Novipirellula sp. | reverse complement strand
TTTTCCAACTCCCAAAACAGAGGGTCGTTGACCATCAACATCGCCAACGACCGAGGCGTATCCTCGACTCGCGGACGCAGCATCCGAATGGTTTCGCCGAGACGCGCTCGCTGCTCGAGGTCGAGATCGGTGGCCATCATCCGCTGGACCATCGGAATAATGGGTGTCCCCCAGCGAAGCAATTGCTGCTGAGCCGAGATCCGCGCGCTTTGACGTGACGAACGCAATTGTTCGACACAGCGAACGACTTCGGACAAGGGGATCGTGGGAAGCCCATCATGATGCGCCAACACGGCAACATGAATCTGATCCGACAACTCGGCAATCGAATTCCCTCGCAACACTCGCGAGGTCAAGTCGGCGTAATGCAGATCAAAGACTTCGGGGTTTTGCAACCGAACATGAAACAGCGTCGATCCGCTGTAGGAATCCAATTGATCGCCACGTTGAATCTCCCAGCGAATCATTCCGAATGCGGGCTGATTCAACACACTCCGTTCACCGGTGTGCTTCAGCTCGGATTCGATCTTCACTTCCGTTGCATCGTCAACGCTAAGCGTAATGTGCTGCAGCGGCGACTCGGATAAGTACGACTTGGATGAGTCTGAATTAGAGAAAGAGGACTGCGGCGTCTGGGAATAAGAAGGCAGCGGCCGGATCATTGGCTGCTGAAGGACGTAGTGCAGTGACGGGATACCGCGTTGGGCGGTGACGGTGATACTCTCGAATACCTCGTCGTCTTGACGCTGTTGAGCCCCGTTGCGATGCAACATTGGGTTGAGTCCGAGCCGACCTTGAATCAGCTGAAAGCGGACCACGCCGCTGGAAGAAAAGAACGCGTCGCGTTCTGGCGACGCTCGACTCGTAGAAAGACGCTCAGCATCGAGCGGCCTTTGAGCAAAAGTCGCAACGTGAGAAACGGACAGGCCGAGTACAACGGCTAGCAGCGATCGCCACTTCATCCCTGAACCCTCAACTTTCCTCGGGGTCTTTCCCGAGCCTCGCGGTGTTAGCCACGAGTGGTGCAGGTAAGTCGAGTTGATTTGCACAGCGAGCTACGATGCCAGCTGCGAAATCCAACCGAACCTGACCCGCTATATGGGTGCATTTGGTATCAGTGAACGCGCATGGGCCGAACCTGGTCGGGCGCGGCCCGACGAGTCCATTACCTATTATCGCCATAAATTCATTTCTTGTTAAAGAGATCTTTTTTTACGCGGATATCCGCCACCGTAAATCGCGATAACGCGCAAATCAGACGTTCCCCCCCCGAGCATCGTGTGAAACTTTCGTTTCACACGCCCACCGATCGACTGAAAAGCGAAACGTTCAACCAGAGCAGAAAAAGTTCGTTGCCTGCGAACTGGACAACGCCTATCGTTTCTCGTGGAAGCCATGACGACATGCGAGTCGTCTCTAGTGCAGTGGAGGCACAGCGGTAGGAAACAGGCGTGAAACACGCTTGTGCGGTCAGACTCTCTAAGAAGTTGACCGGAAGTATCGGAACATTTGCATCGACCCATTCGCCACTTTTCAAATTGGTGGGGTTAGCACGAATTTCCCGATTTTCCACCGCACCGTTTTTTTGACCAGGCACCCTTTGTGTCCTATATTCCCGTAGCTGTGTGGTCTGAGCGTCTTTGCACAGCTTCATCTAAACATCACCTCCCTGATGTTTAGGGGACCCTCCCGAACGATGCTCCACTGGATTTTGCTCGTATGAATCGGATCCCACAGGTCTATCGTCGTCAATCCGCTGGAACCTTTTTCAGCTTGATTGCTGCGGCGTTGCTGCTCGGCTATGCCTCTCCCGCCTCGGCCCAAGTTGTCACCGAAGCTGAACAGTTTTCAGTTACCCCGGAACAACAAGCGGTACAGCAAGGACTTGAACTCGAGCAAGCTCGATTGTGGGCCGATGCCGTTCGTCATTACGAGGACGCTTCGAAGAAGCACCCCGGCAGCAAGTCGCTGTACCAACGATTGACGATCGCGAAGCTGCATTACGATGTCAATCGTCGTTATCAAGACACCAGCTATCTGCAGTCGGTCGACCGATTATCGCAAGAGCAGGCTCTTGATTTGTACGCCGAGATCTTGGCGAATTTGCAAACCCATTATGTCGAGCAGATCGACTGGGCTCGCGTGATGCTGCATGGCACCGCGGCTCTTGAAGTTGCGTTGACCGAAGAAAAGTTTGTCAGCCGCATGCTGGCCACCGCCGACCCCGTCGCGGTAGAGAACTTTCGCCAAAACGTGCATCACCAATTAGCCAACCGCAGCACTGCGACTCGCTTTGATTTGCGAGCCAATGTTGCCTTCGTTGCGTCGTTGGCTCAATCGGAAATCGGGTTATCGCCAACCGCCACCGCATTGGAGTTCATGAGCGGTGCCGTTTCGACGCTCGACCCGTACACACGATTGTTATCGGGAAACCAACTTGACGAAATGTTCTCGAACATCGAGGGCAACTTTGTTGGTTTGGGGATCGAACTGAAAGCCGAAAGCAATGCACTGCACATTTTGTCGGTCATTCCTGGCGGACCTGCCGAAGAAGCCGGTTTGATCGGTGGCGACCGAATCATTCGTGTGGAAGCGACCGAAACCAAAACGTCCGACCCTGGCTACGCTGCCGATCTGCTTCGTGGCCCCGAAAAGTCGTACGTTTCAATCGGAGTATTGGGAGCCGATGGCAACGTCCGCGACTTGAAAGTGCAACGTCGCCGCGTCGAGGTTCCTTGTGTTGAAAACGTGCACATTGTCGATGCCGCCAATCACGTTGGTTATCTGCGTCTGACGAACTTCCAAAAAACGACAACGCGTGACATTGAACAAGCGTTGTGGGACTTGCATCGCCAAGGGATGAAATCGTTGATCCTTGACGTTCGCGGCAACCCCGGTGGATTGCTTTCGGCAGCCGTCGAAGTGGCAGACCGTTTCCTGGGCGACGGACGCATCGTTACCACGCGTGGTCGCAACGCCCGCGAAAACTACGACTACACCGCTCATCGTCCTAACACGTGGAACATCCCGCTCGCCGTTTTGATCGATCGCGACAGTGCGAGTGCCAGTGAGATTTTTGCAGGAGCGATCGCGGACAGCGGCCGCGGCGACGTGATTGGTGAAACCAGCTACGGAAAAGGCAGCGTGCAAGGAATCTTTCGAATGCAATCGGCCAAATTTGGACTCTGTTTGACGACCGCCAAGTTCTATTCGCCAAGCGGCCGAGCGATCAGCCTAAACGGGGTCACCCCCAGCGTACCGGTTGAACCGACTTACATCGCCGCTCGACCCAATTCCAACGGTGAAATGACCACCGACCGTGAAGACGCTGTTTTACAACGAGCGATCTCGCGATTGTCGGACAACAACTGGATCAGCCGCCGGCCGCAATAACCCGATCGGCTGCAAACGATCGCGACCCGAGACGAAAAAAAAATCCCGCTCCATTGGAGCGGGATTTTTTTTATTGCGGGAGCGATCTTTAGCAAGATCCACGACTTCCGCTGTTACTTGATTCTGCGAACGCCAGACCCTTACTGCGTTTTCACGCCAACGGTACGCAGGTGCAGCTCGGTGAGTTGCCCCGAATCGACTTCGCCTGGTGCTTCGGTCATCAAGTCGGCAGCCTTTTGAGTCTTCGGAAACGCGATCACTTCGCGAATGTTCTCTAGCCCGGCCAACAACATCACCCAGCGATCAACGCCCAACGCGATCCCACCATGTGGCGGTGCACCGAAACGCAGCGCATTGAGTAGGAATCCAAATCGATCTTCGGCAGTCGCTTCGTCGATCCCCAACAAGTCAAAGACTTTGCTTTGCGTTTTGGAATCGTGGATCCGGATCGTTCCGCCGCCTGCTTCGCTACCGTTGATGACAAGGTCATACGCCTGAGCACGACAAGCCTTGGGATCGCTGTCCAGTTTCTCGAGGTCGCTGGCAAGCGGTGCGGTAAACGGGTGGTGCATCGCCGTCCAGTTGCCCGTTTCTTCGTCACGCTCGAACATCGGAAATTCGGTGATCCAGCTGCAATTGAGTTGGTCGGGACCATAAAGCTTCAGCTCGGCACCTAAACGTTTGCGAAGTGCATACAAACCTTTGCAGGTGACTTCCCAAGTATCGGCCAAGAACATCAACAAGTCGCCTGGTTCGCCCTTCATCAATTCTTTGATCTCAGCCAAATGAGCTTCGTCCAAATTCTTGCTGATTGGGCTCCATAATGTGCCATCGTCTTCGACGCGGAACCACGCCAAACCTTTTGCACCAAATTCTTTGACGAATTCGGTCATCTCGTCGATTTGGCGACGCGAGAATTTGGTTGCAGCTTCTTTGACGTTCATACCACGGACAAAGTTGCCGGCATCGGCGGTGCCGCGGAAAACGCGAAACTCGGTCTTCTTGGCGACCGAGGTTACATCCACAATCTCCATATCGAAACGCAAATCAGGTGCGTCGTGACCGTAGCGACGCATCGCTTCGTCGTAGGTCATTCGCGGCAACGGCGTCTTGACTTCTTTGCCGAGCACTTCTTTGGCCGTACGCGCGACCAAACCATCGATCAGTCCCATGATGTCGTCGGCATCGACGAACGACATTTCGAGGTCCAATTGGGTGAATTCAGGTTGACGGTCGGCTCGCAGATCTTCGTCACGGAAACACTTCGCCACTTGGACGTAGCGATCGAAACCGGCGACCATCAAGATTTGTTTGTACAGCTGGGGCGATTGTGGCAACGCGTAGAATTTTCCAGCATGCACGCGGCTGGGCACCAAATAATCGCGAGCTCCCTCGGGAGTGCTGCGACCGAGGATCGGCGTTTCCACGTCGATAAAATCATGCTCGGCAAAATAGTCACGCATGACCTTGATAATGCGGCTGCGTTGAACCAGCGCGTTCTGCATTTCTTTGCGACGCAGATCCAAGAACCGGTACTTCAGCCGCAGGTCTTCACCCGGCAGATCGCTTTGGCTGGGGGTGAAGGGGGGGTTGGCGCAAGCGTTCAGGATTTCGACATGTTCGCAGCGAACTTCGATCGCTCCGGTGGGCAATTTGTCGTTGGTTTTACCTTCGAGTCGATCGGCGACTTTGCCTTTGATCAGAATCACGCTCTCGGCGGGGATTCGGCCCGCTTCGTCGATCAATTTGGCGTCGGCCTCCGGAGGCCCGATCACGACTTGAGTCAGTCCGTAGCGATCGCGAAGGTCGATAAAGACCGCGCCGCCGTGGTCGCGTTTGCTGTCGACCC
Source organism: Novipirellula sp. (assembly GCF_041583735.1). Classification (NCBI taxonomy): domain Bacteria; kingdom Pseudomonadati; phylum Planctomycetota; class Planctomycetia; order Pirellulales; family Pirellulaceae; genus Novipirellula; species Novipirellula sp. Next base: position 247 of record NZ_JBFHFD010000591.1, on the reverse strand, counting down.
ATCCGCACAGGGTCACTTCGGTTCCAATATCGGTCTTGCGGAGTTGTCCGCAGGTATGGGTGCGTAGCACAGAATCGGTCGGGGGCTAGGGAAACGGAATGGGTCAACGAGCAGGATTCTAGCCGCCCGAGTTGCTTTTGCTGAGTGGGGGCAACGGCCAGTTGTGGCAAAAGTAAAACGGTTCAGGCAAAAGAAAAGCCGGCATCGGAAAAGATGCCGGCTTTTGCTAGTTTTGAATCTGCCGGGA
>NZ_JBFHFD010000590.1:0-5490 GCF_041583735.1 Novipirellula sp. | reverse complement strand
GGGTACGCGACTGCCGAACCACATCTGCAAAGGCCCTTCGATCATGACTTCGACGACAAAACGACGCTCGCGGGGAAACATGTCGAACGTTGCCTTGGCGGACCTCGGCGAACAGATCAACACGGTCTTTCGGGCCTTCGCCGACAGCACGCGGTTGCGGATATTGCATCGCCTAGTCGACGACGAAATCTGCGTGGGCGACCTTGTCGAAATCCTGCAACTGCCGCAGCCCACGGTATCACGGCACCTAGCGTATCTACGCAAAGCCCATCTAGTCGACGTCCGCAAAGAAGGACTCTGGTCGTACTATTCGCTGGCCCCCGCCCAGTCCTGTTTTCAGCAAAAGCTATACGACTGCCTTACCGATTGCTTCAATGAGGTCCCCGAATTGCGGGACGATGCGCTTCGTGCCCAGCAGTTGAAGGAATCCGGCGGTTGCTGCGAATAGGCCTTCGCAACGCGACCCAATCCAGCCATCGACGGTGCAAATCACACACTAAACCTTGGGGCCGCTGGCAACGCTATAATCGACCGATGGGGAGCGGCGAAATTGGCCAAATACGCTTCTGATCGCAACGACGCTTGATTCCCGGAATCGGCGTTCGACTCCTGCTCTGCCCCAATCCTTTGCTCCTCTTTCTCTTGTGTGATTCACCTTCATGCCTGACAAAAGTCTTCACGACAGCATCGCGTTGTTGATTGATGCAGACAACGCGCCTGCTGCAAAGATCGACTTCATCATCTCTGAACTGGCCACCTACGGTATCGTCAATATCCGAAAGGCCTATGGAAATTGGACCAAGCGTCCATTGGACGGTTGGATCAAAGTGCTGCATGAATATGCGATCGCACCGACGCAATGTTTCGACTTGGTGAAAGGAAAAAATGCGACCGATATGGCGTTATTGATCGACGCCATGGACATCCTGTACACCAAGCAAGTCCGCACGTTTGGCCTAGTTTCATCCGACTGTGACTTCACCCCGCTAGCGCTGCGAATACGTGAGGATGGGAAACAAGTGATCGGATTCGGTCGCCAAACCTCACCGGAGCCTTTCGTGTTAGCGTGTAGCCATTTCATCTATTTGGACGAAGACGACAACAACAATACACCGCAGAAGAAAAAGGAGCATTCGGTGTCGTCGTTGAAACAGAACACGAAACTGATGAACACGCTTCGAACCGCGGTCAAAGATGCTGCCGATGACGATGGCTGGGCGTCGCTCGGCCCCGTGGGGTCCCACATTTCCAACCAAGGACCCTTCAATCACCGCACCTACGGTTTTCCCAAACTCAGCGACATGTTCGAAGCGATCGATCTGTTCGATATCAAAAAAACCAAAACCGCCGGCCGATCTTTGGTTCGTGTCCGGCTTCGGAAATGAGCGTTGGCAAAGCAAACGCGGCCACCGCGGTCAAAACTCTTGGCGTGTTTCGCTACGACTTGTCCGCAGGAACCTCACTTTTCCAACGAATCAGCACTTCATTTCGTCGTAGCGGGCCGGGAGTGAAGGGCGGATCGTAGCCTGCGGTCTCAGCGGCTTGCTCGGCGACCAATCCCTTCTGCTCAACGCATCAAAGGGGTCAAACCTGTTCTGTTCAACTGAGAAAACTCTCTGCATGGATAAGGCTTGCTTGCGCTTCGCGATTGTATTCTGCGTAACTTCAACAGCTGATTTTCCGTGAGCCTCCTGCACGCACGTCGCTGTCGCCCCTACCGGGGCTAATGGCTGTGGGGTGGAATGCGTTCCCACGGCTTACGCCGTGGGCTATGTGCTGCCGTCGCTGTCGGGACTCTTCCATTTGGCTCCTGCTTCGGAATCCATCGCACCGATTCGCCTTTCACGCTAAACTGGTGCCATGAATCCGACCCAGCCCAATCGTTCGCTCCCGCAACCCAATAATCCCCTTCACGGGGTCACGCTCGAGTCGATGCTGAATTATTTGGTTGCGGAGTATGGCTGGGGGGAACTCGGGCAGCGAATCAGGATTCGCTGCTTCACCAATGATCCGAGCATCAAGAGCAGTTTGAAATTCCTGCGAAAGACCGATTGGGCCCGAGCCAAGGTGGAAGGACTCTACTTGCACTCGATCCGTTACGATGATCAACATCGCAGTCAACATTCCGATTATCACGAAAGCCCACGTGTCACCCCCAGTGTCTGGGATTGATTGCTGGTTCTCTCACGCGGTGGCGGGTCCGTATGCTCGTCGTTCATTGCTGTGATGAGGATGTTTCCAGGGCCAACGATGGCTTCCCCTTTCTTCTGACATGGCAACAACCGTGGCAAATAGCAAAACTGTAATCGTGACCGGTGGATCGGGAGGCATTGGAGCTGCCATTTGCCGCAACCTTGCTAACGCGGACTGGAATACGGTGGTGCACTACCACCGTGACCGCGATGCGGCCGAAAAGATCGTCGATGAAATCAAGGCAGCCGGAGGCCGTGCGATCGCCGCGAAGTGCAACCTCAGTGATGAACAACAAGTCGCGGAGTTGTTTGACGCAGCAAATGCCGAGTTTGGCAAAATTCATGGCGTCGTTGCCTGTGCGGGGGTCGGCGGCGGCGGACCGGTTGTGGAATCGAGCCTCGATGACTTTCAAAAACTACTCAGTGTCAACGTGGTCGGAACCTATCTGACGATTCGTGAAGCGGCGCGCCGGATCGAAGAGGGTGGTCGAATCGTTTTCGTTTCCTCACAGCTCGCTGAACGACCGCGCGAAGGGACGGGGCTGTATTCGGCAACCAAAGCGGCCATCGACGCCATGATCGTTTCGATGTCACGCGAATTGGGTGCACGACGTATAACGATCAATAGCGTTCGCCCCGGTGCGACCGAGCCGGGAATGTTTGCCAACAGCAGCGAAGAGCGTAAAGCGTATTTTCGCAATCTGTCGCCGTTTAAACGACTTGGCCACCCCGACGACATCGCGGGTGTCGTTGAATTCTTACTCAGTAACGATGCCCGATGGATCACCGGTCAACACTTGCGAGTCGATGGCGGCGCGTCAAACTGATTGCGTTCAGCCAATAACGATCCTACGGTACGATTCGACACCAAGGATGAAGTTCGTGCTTGGGTTGGATGACGAGGTTAAGGCCGATCCGGCGACCGCGGTGACGAATAAGGGGCCAAGCGACAGCGACACCCAGCCACGAAAGTTTTGAGGCAATATGGAGGGTGACAAAACGCTTGATGATATTAAGCTGTCCTCGTACTACGCCGCGTGCTCGCCGAGCACGCGGCAGACGAGCCGACAATGGACGATGATACCGATCGCTTTGATCGCGCAGCGAGTCAGCGACGATCACCACCCAACGACTGAACCGTGATGAAGCAACCCATCCCCGCCATCCTGTTGCTGATCATGGTGATGTCTGATGGTTACTGCAGCGGACAAGAAAGAATCTTCGTCTCAAACGATCGGCTGATTCTGGGGACCGAGACGAACCGTTCCGCCGCGGTGCGACACGCGGACATCGACGGCGATGGCGACATCGACTTGATCGTCGCCAATGGACGTCATTGGCCACAGCAGAACTTTGTATTCATCAATCAAGGTCGCAGCCGATTCAATGTCATGCGGCCGCTGGGGGACGATCGATCAACCAGCTACGCTTGCGAGCCAGCCGACTTTGATGGGGACGGCGATGTCGATATCGCGGTCGGCAATGACAACGCACCGTGCATGATCATGCTGAATGATGGCAACGGAGTGTTCACGGCGGGATCTGAATTCGGTAGCCCCTCGAGCGTCCGTAGTCTCGCGGTCGCCGATATCGACGGCGATGGCGACATCGATATTCTTGTTACCTGTCGCGGTCGACCCAACCGTATCCATCTGAATGACGGTTCCGCGAACTTTCCTGTTGCTTTCGAATTTGGCAGCTCGAACGATTCGACGATCGATGTCGCGGTCGCGGACGTCAACGAGGATGGTCGTCTCGACTTGTTGCTCGCCAATCGCGATGGGCAACCCAACACGATCTTGATCGCCGAGGGCTCGGGCGGCTTTCGCAAACCCAAGCTTTTCGGTCCCAAAAATCTCTCCAGCCGAGCCATCGCTGCGGCCGACTTCAATGCCGACGGCCACATCGACTGGGTCGTCGGCAACGTCGACGCAGCCAATTCGGTCTTCTTCGGTGACGGCAACGGCGGCGTTCTGACCCAAACCTCCATCGGCCGAGATGACGGAAAAACGTACTGCGTCGCGGTGGCTGATTTCAATAATGATGGTCTGCCGGATATTGTTGTCGGCAACGTGGGACAACCCCATGCAATCTATTTCAATGCGAATTCGGGGAAGACGTTCGCTGAAACACGGTTCGGAACTGCTGACACGGCAACCTACGGGTTGTGCAGCGGCGACTTCGACGGAGACGGATTCACCGATGTTGCGGTCGCCAACTCCGATGGTTTGAATCGAGTGTTCCTAAATCAAAGAAAAAAGAATCGATGAGCAAATTGACCACTCCCGTGGCAGCGTTTCTGATGGCTGCATGTCTATTCACATCCGCCTCGGCCGAAGTCACCAACGATTGGCCAGGTTTCCGAGGTCCGGGCGGGCGAGGTATTGCCACCGATCAAGTGACTGCGGAATCGTGGGATGCGACAAGCGACAACGACGACGCCATCCTCTGGAAAACCGACGTCCCCGGACTCGGCCACGCCAGTCCCACGATCATCGGCGATAAGATATTTCTTGCCACTGCGGTTCCAGCCAGTGGCGATGCACCGCTGAATGTCGGTCGCAATGGCAATACCGACGCAGCCGACGACAACGGCGAGCAAACGTGGTGGGTGCTGTGTTACGACAAAGCAACGGGCAAGGAACTTTGGCGCAGTGTGGCTCGCAAAGGGGAACCCAAAGCGACTCGCCATGCCAAGGCGACTCATGCCAATACGACGATCGCTGCGGATGCCGATCATGTTGTCGCCTTCTTTGGTTCCGAAGGTCTGTATTGTTACGACCACGACGGCAACCTGCTGTGGCAACGCGACTTGGGGGTCATCAACGTCAGCAAGTACGGAATCGGTTGGGGCTACGCCAGCTCGCCTGCGATTTACGGTGACCGCGTCGTTCTGGTCTGCGATGACCCCACAGATCCTTACGTGGTGACGCTGCGTCTGTCGGACGGTGAAGAGATTTGGCGAAAGTCGCGTCTGGATGATTGCGAGCGAAGCTGGGGAACGGCGCTGATTCACACCGACGATGACGTCACGCAAGTCGTTGTCAATGGTTGGCCTTGGATTGTTTCTTATGACCTGGAAACCGGCGACGAGGTGTGGCGGATCGAAGGAGGCGGTGACAATCCGATTCCGACTCCGTTTGTTCACGACGATCGCATTTATATCACCAATGCTCATGGGGGTCCGTCACCGATCTATGCGATTGCAACGGACGCCAAAGGAAATTTGACAGAATCCGAATCGGCTGCCGAGCAAAGCGTGGTTTGGCAAGTCGATCGGGGCGGCTGCTATATGTCG
>NZ_JBFHFD010000589.1:0-5496 GCF_041583735.1 Novipirellula sp. | reverse complement strand
CGAACGTCCATTGGCGGTTGAAACGTTCAACGAAGACGCTCGTCGTCTTGGTGCAGCGATGTACGGCTATAGCGACGACGAAATGTTCAACTGGCGATACGGTGTTTTCTTGCTAGAAAACATTGCCACCGATGGCCGTTATCGCGGTGACGACATGCAGGCCGGCGTGTATGGCCGGTTGGCGGCGAGCCCCTGGTACGACGAAATCAGTGGTGGCCGCGGCTATTTGCACCTGGCAATCGCTGGATCCGCAAACGATACCGATCCCGACGGCCAAACCGACGCGGACCAAACCAGCAACGAAGCTCGTTTCCGCACGCGTCCATTGGCGCGATCCGATTCACGTTGGTGGAACACCAATCGCATCTTGGGTGCCGAGGACTACCAACAACTCGGCTACGAGTTCATGCTCAATATCGGTGCCCTGCAAATCACCAGCGAATACTATGGTAACTGGGTAGGACGCGACGCTGCGGGCGGCTTCTCTGGTGAAGACTTGTTCTTTCACGGTGGTTACATCTTCGCATCGTACTTCCTCACCGGCGAACACATTCCGCTGGACCGAGTATCGGGAACCATCGACCGAGTCAAACCATTTGAAAACTTCTTCTTGGTTGACCGATGCACCGGAGGCACGGGTTCCGGTTTGGGTGCAGTCGCAGTGGCCCTTCGCTACGACTATCTCGATCTTAGCGACGAAGACATTCGCGGGGGCGACGGCCACGCGGTCACCGCCGGACTTAATTGGTACTGGACCGCCTACTCGAAAGTTCAAACCAACTTGATTTGGGGTTCGATCAACAACGGTGGGCAAGGCCAAGAGAACAGTGGCCCCAGCGGCACCACGGTGCCGTTGGCCGCAGGCGTCGATGGCGACTTCACCGCACTTGGCTTTCGCTTCATGGCCGATTTCTAAGCTTCGCTTGAAAATCGTCCTCTTACCCACCGCGTAAAATTGATCCAATCATTTGTCCAAGGAAAGGACCCGATCATGTTCTATCAAACTCTTCGAATGACGCTCGCCACCGGCTTGCTCGTATTCGCAGCGATGCCGTTCGCCGCGAACCAAGCCACAGCGGGATCCGGCCATCATCTGCTGGACCAAACCGGCTGCTGCACCAAATGCCCAGCGTGCGACCACCGCTGCAATTTTTCAGTCGACGTGGTCGACGAGACCAAGACTTGCTTTGAAGTCGAATCCAAAGTGATCTGCATTCCCCGCGTGGTTTTCCCTTGGCAAAAGGGAAACTGCGACGCGGTTTGCAACAACGGTGCGAAAACGCGTCGGATCTGCGTGCTGAAGACCAAAGATTACAAGTGCCCTAAGTGCGAGTATTCGTGGTCGGCCGAAAAGAAAGCAACCTGCTGCGACACTCACAGCGGGCACAGCCACGGTGGACACCACTCCATCGAACACGCCCCGGCACCGCCAGCCCCAACGCCTGCGGAACAGGTGGCACCGGAAGCCCCCCAGCCGTACTCGCTTCCCTCGCCAGCGCAAGCGTCGCGTCCAAGTGAAGACGCGTATTACTCGCTGTTCGAAACCATCACGACTCGCTAGTCTAACGGACGAAACGAGAGTGACGTTTTCCCGTGGCCAATCTCGCAAGAGATTGGCCACGTTCGTTTGTAGCTGCCCCTTCCTGAAAGCAACACGGAACAACAAGTGAACGACCTTAGCCGCTATGGCGGATTGATCTTTGATTGCGACGGTACGCTTACCGATTCGATGCCGCTGCACTTCGAAGCATGGCGTGAAACGATGGCCCGTTTTGGCATCGAGTTTACCGAACAACGGTTCTACAGCATGGCGGGCATGCCCACCGATAAAATCATTCGCGTCTTGGCCGAAGAACAATCGGTCGACGTCGACCCCGAAGTCGCCGGCGCTGAAAAGGAACAAGCGTTTCGTCAACGAATCCCGCGACTGCAACCGCTCAAACGCGTTTGCGATATCGCCCATGCCCATTTTAACGTGGTGCCGATGGCGGTCGCCAGCGGTGGCGACCGCGAAGGGGTGTGGGCCCAAATCAAGCACTTGCAAATGGAATCGCTGTTCGCCGCGGTCGTCACGGCCGAGGACACCGAGAAACACAAACCGGAACCCGACGTGTTTCTGAAGGCTGCAGAGTTGTTGAATGTCCCGCCGGAAACCTGTCTCGTTTTCGAAGATTCGCCACTCGGGCTAGACGCCGCCGCACGAGCCTCGATGGACTGTGTCGATGTCCGCGACTTTACGTTTTACGAGGCAGGGCGAGCCTAAGTCGTAGCTCAGGCTGCTAGCCTGTGAGTGCGGCAAGGCGATCAATTGGAATGTTCGAGCGCCTTGTCGCTGATGTCTTTGCGACACCAGGCACCTTGCCAGCGAATCTCTTTGACCGCCTTGTAGGCCTGCAATTTCGCACCGCTGATCGAATTTCCGATCGCGGTCACGCCAAGCACACGGCCGCCGGCGTTGACCACGTTCCCATCCTTCAGTGCCGTACCGGCATGAAATACTTTCACATCAGTTAGCTCTGCTGCGCGGTCCAGCCCGGTGATCACGCGGCCTTTTTCGTAGTCGCCAGGGTAACCTTCGCTGGCCATCACGACACAAATACTGGGGCGTTCGTCCCACTGCAGTGGTTCAAGTTCACCGAGGCGTCCGTCGATCGTCGCTTCGATCACATCGACCAAATCGGTTTTCAAACGCATCAGCAGCGGTTGGCACTCGGGGTCGCCGAACCGCACATTGAACTCGAGCACCTTGGGGCCGGCCGAGGTCAACATCAACCCCGCGTACAGCACACCTTTGAAGGGCCGGCGAGCACGCTTCATTGCGTGCACGATCGGAACCAGCACGTCGGCTTCGATTTTTTCCATCATCGCTTCGTCAACGATCGGCGTCGGACAATATGCCCCCATCCCGCCGGTGTTGGGACCGGCATCGCCATCGTAGGCTGGTTTGTGATCCTGGGCGGCGGGCAGCGTCATGATCGTTTCCCCATCGGTGATCGCCAACACGCTCGCCTCTTGCCCGATCAACTTCTCTTCGATGATCAGTTCTTTGCCGGCTTCGCCAAATTCGCGTTGGTGGGCAATCCGATCGATCGCTTCAAGTGCTTCACTGCGTGTGCTGCAAACGATCACCCCTTTGCCCGCCGCCAAACCGTCGGCTTTGACGACCACATGCACCGGATCATTCGGCTCGGAATAGCGATCCTTGATATAGCGAGCCGCATCCTCGGCGTCGCGAAAGGTTCGGTAACCCGCGGTGGGAATATCGGCCATGTGCAGCAAATTCTTGCAAAACACCTTACTGCCTTCGAGTTCGGCGGCAGCTTTGGAGGGGCCAAACACCTTTAGCCCCGCGTCCTGCATGGCATCAACGAGCCCCGCCACCAAAGGAACCTCGGGGCCGACGACGGTGATGTCGATTTCGTTTTCTTTGGCAAACTTGACCAGTTTTGCGGTCTCGGTCACTTCGATTGGAACATTGATCGCGTCGATCGCGGTCCCTGCGTTGCCGGGAGCCACGTAGACCGTTTCCACACGAGGGCTTTGAGCAATCTTCCAAGCGAGCGCATGTTCACGTCCGCCGTTACCAACAATTAAAAATTTCATCGCGGGACCACACTGTCGCAGAGATTCAAGAAAGGAAAAGTCAAAGCCCAACCGGTAAATTAGCAAACCAATCAAAAATCGCCACGGTGGGAAGCGCAATCTCGGCGGGGACGGAGAAGAAATTCTCGCTGCAAAAGCCTGCCGGATCCACCAAGTGTCACCGATTCCCCCCAGCGGATCGCACCGCGGGAATTACCCAGCTTAAGGGGGTGTAAGCGGTAGACAATTTTCCAATAGCAGCTAAAATGGGGAGTGTCCTGCCGAAGAATGAAATTCTGCTGTCCGCTAAAACCCCCACCCCAAGGACGGCACATTCTTCGCAAAAAACTAGTTTGGTTAGAAGCAGCGACTGAGTTTACGTCCACCGTAGCTCAGTCGCTGCGATAACCTCGCCAGTCAACAGTCCTTCCCTCCCTTTGAATCTCGTGGCTTGCGATGGTTGAAATCGGCGGTAGAAAATCGCTTAAATCGCGTGCGTTCTGCTGACCGGCAACTAGAATTCGCTGTTTGCCGCATGCTTCCCCGTCACGCAAGACACACGTCACGCAAGACAATTGACTCCTGATTCCTCGGTCTTTTGATCCTCCGTCGCGACATAGGTCACCATCATGCTGAGGTTAAACGGACACGCTGACCAAATTTCTGGCTGGCTAATGGGGCGGCACTGAAACCAAAAATCGTTACGATCTTGAGAACTGAAACCACGCTGATGATCCTGCGGCCGATGACCGCCAAGGATTTAAATCCTCTAACCCTGCTTGGGAGAATTAACGTTGAAGACTCGACGACAAGCTTTGAAAACTCGATTAACTCACATGTTTTGCGGTGTCGCCGCAGCGTCTCTGCTGGCCTCGACAGCTGCCGTTTCCAATGCAGCCGATCTGAAACTGCGTTTCGAATACGCAGGTGCCGCTGAGGATCCCTCGGCCCTGGTTGTCAACAAAGACGTAGAATTCTGTGGAAAACACCAGATTTTCAACGAGCGATTGCTGGTCAACAAAGAGAACAAGGGCATCAAAGATGTCGTGGTTTACGTCTACACCGGCCGCGGTGGATCGAAATTGGATGACGTCCCTGCAAAGAACAACACGCATGTGTTGGAAAATAACGCCTGTCGCTTCGAGCCCCACATCGTGATTTGCCAAACCGGCGATACGCTAAAGGTGACCAACCCCGACGCCGTGGGCCACAATGCGAACCTGCCTTTCTTTAAGAACGCGGCCCAAAACTTCTTGATCCCACCGGGGCAAGAAAAATCAGTCGTTCTCGAAGAAACCGAACCTGCGCCAATTCCGGTGGAATGCAACATTCATCCTTGGATGCGAGCCTACGTCGTGGTCCTGGAACACCCCTACGTCGCCAAGAGTGACGAAAATGGTGACTTGGTCATCAAGGATCTGCCCGAAGGCGAGGAATTGACGTTCCGCGTCTTCCACGAAGCGGGCAAAATTGACGATGTCACCATTAACGGCAAAGCTGAAAAATGGTCGCGAAGCCGTTTTGACGTCACTATCAAAGGTGGCGTGAACGACCTTGGAACCGTTGTGGTTCCTGCAGGGGCGTTGAGCGCCGAGTAAGGAAACGCGAGTCAAATCGCGATCGATCCCAATCAAACGAATCGTGGCAGGCCCATCCTTGATGTGCCTGCCATTTTTTTTGCCGATGCGACAATCCGTGGAGTTTACGGCGAACGGGTTTACGCGGTTCAATAGGGGACGAATCCTTTCCCAAATCCTGCGACCGTTTTCGATATGCCCCCTCTCGTCCGCTCTTTCGTGCTGATCCTCTGTCCGCTGCCGCTGCTGGCTGTGATCACCGGATGTGACGCAAAGATTGAACAATTTGAGCCCAACACGCTTTATTCGCTGACGCTCGCTGAATCGCGGTCGGCGG
>NZ_JBFHFD010000588.1:0-5517 GCF_041583735.1 Novipirellula sp. | reverse complement strand
GGATACGCCACCGGTCATTTTGGAAAATGGCATCTCGGAGCCGAGCCCTATTCGCCGCTTGAGCATGGATTTGATCTCGACGTTCCACACTGGGCCGGTCCCGGACCCGCTGGTAGTTATGTTGCCCCTTGGAAGTATCCCGATTTCGATCCGAACACCCCCAACGAACACATCGAAGATCGGATGGCCAAGGAAGCTGTGGCGTTCATGGAATCGAACAAGGGCCAGCCGTTCTTTCTAAATTATTGGATGTTCAGCGTTCACGCTCCCTTTGATGCCAAGCAATCGTTGATCGATGAATACCGCAAGAGAATTGACCCGAGCGATCCACAGCGAAGTCCCACCTATGCCGCAATGATCGAGAGTATGGATGATGCCGTTGGAACGTTGCTCGAAACATTGGACCGACTTCAGATCGCAGAGAAAACCATCATCGTGTTTGCGTCGGACAACGGCGGTAACATGTACAACCAAGTCGATGGGGCCACAGCGACGAGCAATGCACCGCTTCGAGGCGGTAAGGCGACGATGTACGAAGGAGGCGTTCGCGGGCCGGCGGTGGTCGTGCACCCAGGTGTCGTTAAGGCAAATTCGCGTAGCGACGAAGTGATTCAAAGCAGCGATTTCTACCCCACGCTCTTGGAACTGCTGTCGATTGATCCTCAGCCGAATCAGGAATTTGATGGCATCAGCATCGTGCCAGCCTTGCAAGGCAAGTCGCTCGAACGTGACGCAATTTTCACCTACTTTCCACACAGCCCACCTGTGCCGGAGTGGCTTCCACCTGCAGTAAGTGTGCACCAGAATGATTGGAAGTTGATCCGCATTTTTCACGGCGGCGAAAACGGAAACCATCGCTACAAGTTGTTCAATTTGAGTGAAGATCTTAGTGAGCAAGACGATGTGTCGTCCAAGTACCCTGAACGCGTCGACGCCATGGACGCGTTGATCGAGAAATTTCTTGATGACACCCAGGCGGTGCGGCCGCTGCCGAACCAAAATTTCGATCCGGCCAAGTATCAGCCTGCACAGGAAGGAATCGGCAGGATCAAAAACACCGCAACCCCATCCAATCAAAAGTCCAAGCCAAAACGCGTGAAACCGGTTGCGGGTTGGCAAGCCGATGGCACTTGCACGCTTGCGGTTGATGACGATGTGCTAGTGGTGACCAGCAGCGGCGGTGATCCCTATTTCAGCTGCCCACTACCCAAAGCGATCCGGCAGCAATCGATGACGCTTCGATTTACGATGCAATCACAATCGGCCGGTCACGCACAAGTGTTCTGGCACGAACAAGGAGTTGCTCCAGCGTTTCATCGGGACCGTAGTGTTCGGTTTGATCCCGAGCACGACGGCGGGACGCATGACTATGTGATTGAGTTCTGGCCAGCAAAACCGGTGCAGGCGATTCGCATCGATCCGTCACGCTCCGCGGGCGAGATGCAATTGTCAAACATTCGGTTGACAACGCCCGCAGGCGAAGTGCTGCACCGCTTCAAACCCTAGATAACGGTTGCGGAAGTCGCATGCCTCGTGGCGTGGTGTCAATATTCTGTCACCTCTCCCAAACGCAGTTTGGGAGAGGTCGAGCAGAGCCTTCAGCGATGCTCGGGTGAGGGCCGACCGATCAAGTCGAGGCCCACTGCCCGCGATGTTGCGTGGTCGTGCCTTTAAACGAATCAGCCCCAGAGCGGTTTAAGATTAAATCATTCAGCCGTCTCTCAAAGTTGACTGAGAGATGCAATAAAAGAGTACTACCGCAAAAAACATTGCAAACTCAACGCCTTCATGCTCCATTGTTGCGTTTAAACAGCAAGTGGCTGGACTCCCGAGAACCCGCGTTTTTCCACTGAAGTGATTTCAATGAAACCATCCTTTCTCATTTTCAGTCTCTTGATCACGGTTGCCACGTTCGTCCATGGCGACGAAGTCCGTCCCAATATCATCGTGTTTTATACCGACGATCATGGCTACGCTGACTTGTCGTGCCAAGGTGTTTTCGACGATGTCAAAACTCCCAATGTCGATGCCCTTGCGCGTAGCGGTGTGCTTGTAACAAACGGATACAGCACCGCGCCGCAGTGTGTCCCCTCGCGAGCCGGATTCTTGATTGGGAAGTTTCAATCGCGATTCGGCGTCGAAGCCAATGGGCATTCGCTTGACGGATTTGACCGCGAGTTGACGATTGCGGAACGACTTCAAAGTGCTGGCTATATCACTGCCCAATTCGGTAAGTGGCATCTCGGAGTGGGAACGAAGATCACGGAACATGGGTTCAAGCACGTGTTCAACCAGAACGCTCAACGTCCCTTTGCTGCGAACATCACGCTCGATGGAGCGGATCGCCAGATGTCCAATTTGCCGCCTGCGATGTATCACGTGGACGGATGTAGCAAAGCGGCCGCAGCGTTGATCGAGCGGTACAAGGACGAGCCCTTGTTTCTGTACGTCGCCTATCGTGCTCCGCATGTACCATTGGATGCCCCGCGAAAGTATCTCGACCGTTTCCCCGGAAAAATGCCCGAGCGGCGTCGTCAGGCGCTGGCGATGCTGTCTGCGGTGGATGACGGCGTGGGATTGATCACCGACACACTGGCTAAACACAATCTGACGGAAAAAACACTCATCTTCTTCATTGGCGATAATGGAGCTCCGCTAAAGATTCACAAGCGGGACGCGCCTGGGGGCGGTCCAGGCTGGGACGGTTCGCTAAACGATCCGCTTAATGGTGAAAAGGGGATGCTATCCGAAGGCGGTATGCATGTACCGTTTGTGATCGCGTGGCCTGGCATCATTCCCGGCGGGCAAATCTACAATCATCCAGTCAGTTCGCTGGATGTGGCGGCAACGGCGGCAGGAATTGCGAATCTGGAAACCCGCCCCGGCGAACTGGACGGGGTCAATCTGCTGCCATTTTTAAGTGGCCAGCTTACGACACCGCCGCACGACGCGCTGATGTGGCGGTGGACGGCTCAGTCGGCGATCCGCGAAGGCGACTGGAAACTACTTCTTGCTGGCGATCGCGAGTATCTTTATGACTTGAGTAGCGATATCGAAGAACAACACAATGTCCTCCGCACACATCCTGAGATTGCTACTCGATTGCGAGGGAAATTGACTGCATGGGCCAGCGAATTGTCTCCTCCGGGGCTTGCGACTCAGGAGATGTCGAAAGCCGTATTCGACTTTTTTGATTATTACCTGGACGGAAAACCCGCCACACCGTTGCCGCAAAAATTGGATGTCTCGTGGCAGGTACGGGGCGGCGAGATGAAATCGATTGCCACCGGAGTGCAAATCACGGCGGGAAAAACGGGAAAGAATCAAAAGCCATTTATCACGCGAAGTGGATTGAATTTGCTGGGGCCGGTTAAGGCAAATGTCGTCTTGAAATCCGATACACCCGGTGAAATCAGCATCACGTGGCGAACGTTGGGCGACAAGCATTTCACGCCGGAAAAACGAGTGAGCGTCGCGTTAACTAACTCGGAAGATTGGCAGAACGTCGAATTGCAATTGCCCGGCGGAACCAAGGTCATTCATGTGCGACTGCAAGTCCCCGGCGGTGTCACGACAATCAAAAGCTTTGAGCTCCAGTCAAGTAACGCAAAGGCCGTGACGTTGACCGAATAACGGCATTTGGCAGACCTTCATCGCGTTAGCGATGGCGTTTGTATGACCCCTGGTCGCTAGCCCGGAGTGGTTTCTTGGCTTACAACTTAAGTAGGCTGGAATCTGAGGTTTGCAGCGACGTTTCTCGCTTTACCGGGGTGGCTTTAAGCGACACCGCGTGCTCGCTGCTTGGATTCCGGTTCACCTTGTCTGCCGACTCTATCTCATCGTTACAAGTGATTCGCTATGCTCAACACGTCATTATCCTTTAAACGTCCCGAAGCGGATCTGTCGGGACTGGAACTGCTTGCGGCGAAGTATCCCAATGTCGACGCGGCCATCGCCGAGGTGGCGCGGCTTGCGGCCGTGCAAACGTTGCCCAAAGGGGCGGTGCATGTGATCAGCGACATTCACGGGGAAGACAAGAAACTGCAGCATGTGATCAATAACGCCTCGGGAACGCTTCGCCCGCTGGTCGAGGAGATGTTTTCGGGAAGGATGGACGCGGATGAGTTGGCAGAGTTTCTGAAGCTGACGTTCTATCCGGCGGAAGTCACCGAGCGGCTACGGCACACGTTGAAGAGCCCCGAGGAGGTGAAAACGTACGCGGCGCGAATGTTAAAGTCGCAATTGGAACTGCTGCGTCATTTGGTATCCAATTTCAGTCTGCGGTTAGCGTCGAATCTATTCCCGCGTGAATACAGCGAATTACTGTTGGAAATGCTGCACTCGCCTTCGACCGATCGTGGCCCGGAATTCGTCGGTGCCATGCTCGATGAACTGGTCCGGCGAGGACGCGCGTTACATCTGATCCATCTACTTGGGCGTTTGATTCGCAACTTGGCCGTCGACGAGCTGATTATTGGGGGCGATTGTTGGGACCGCGGTCCGCGTGGCGATCGTGTCGTGGACTATTTGCGTCGTCAACCCAATGTGGAGTTCATTTGGGGGAACCACGATGCGTTGTGGCTCGGTGCATCGCTGGGAAACGAGGCACTGATTTGCACGGTGCTTCGTGTGTCGCTGCGATATCGCCGGATTGGCCAGTTGGACGAAGGTTATAGCGTTCCGCTGACACCGCTTGAACACCTTGCACGTACCGTCTATGCCGACGATCCCGCCACGTTCTTTATGCCCAAACGAGAGGGCATGCGTCCCAACGAAGTGGTGGCGCGGATGCAAAAAGCCGCGGCAGTGATGCAGTTTAAACTCGAAGGCCAATTGATCCAACGCAATCCGCAGTGGGGCTTGGACCATCGGCGTTTGTTGCACCGAATCGACTATCGTCGTGGCACGATCGAAATTGACGGAAATACCTATGAACTACGCGACAACCTATTCCCGACCGTGGATCCCGAAAACCCGTATGAATTGACCTCGGAGGAATCGGCCTGTCTTGCCCGTTTGAAGCACTCGTTCTTGGATAGCCAGAAACTGCAAGAACAAATGCGGTTCATGGTTGGACACGGGTCGATGTATTTGAGACGCGACGAATGTTTGATTTTTCACGGTTGCGTGCCGGTGGATGCCGACGGTTCGTTTTTGCCGCTGATGGTTGATGGTCAACCGCTGGCGGGACGTCAATTGTTTGAAGGGATCGAAAAAGTGGTCCGTCGGGCGGTCGAGAAATCGGCCCAAGAGGATCTTGATTTCCTGTGGTACCTTTGGAGCGGGCCGCGGTCACCGTTATTTGGGAAGGACCGGATCGCGACGCTCGAGCGTGATTTCATTGCAGACAAGAAACCGCATCGCGAGACCAAAGACCCCTACTTCTCGCTGATTCATGAGACCGAGTTTTGCGACAAAGTGTTGGCGGAATTTGGGATGGAAACCGAGGGCGGATTGATCGTCAACGGGCACGTGCCGGTCAAGGTCGAAGAAGGAGAGTCTCCGCTGAAACGCAGT
>NZ_JBFHFD010000587.1:0-5522 GCF_041583735.1 Novipirellula sp. | reverse complement strand
TTCCGTTACCCACGGCTCACGCCGTGGGCTACAGCATGCCGTCCCTGTCGGGACTTGGTGATGCTGATTGACGCGATTATTGCTGGCTGCGATTGCTAATGCTTGCAGCGATGCTGAAGCGGGTGGAAGAATTGAAAAAGTTAAATTGACAATTGGAAATTTTAAAATGAAAGGGCTTGGATCGGTGGGAAAGGCGTCTCTGAAAACGATTGAACAGGAGAGAAGGGAGGGAACGGAGAAAGCGGTGGCTTGTGACTCTGTTTCCTCTGTTTGCTCCTGTTCAAATAAGTCCGAGCAACCGGCGTTTTTGTTTGGCGACGGAGAGCGGGTTGCTCGGGTGAGATTAGGATTAAGAGTACGATTAAGATTAAGAATTCAGTGCGGTGGGATCTTTGACAAGATCCACTACCGGCAGGGTGGGGCTAGTGGGACCGGACGCGGAATTGATGCGCGGGGCGAGGGAGCCCGAGACAGGCCCTCACCCGGATGAGGCCTAAAGAGGCCCGTCCGACCTCTTCCGTGCTGCGCACAGGGAGAGGTGGCGGATGGTGGCAGTGACCGGTGATGGACGCTGCGTTTCCTGTCGCCCCTTCGGGGCTTTCATCCTTGGTTTGTTCCGTTACCCACGGCTCACGCCGTGGGCTACAGCATGCCGTCCCTGTCGGGACTTGGTGATGCTGGTTGTCGCGATTATTGCTGGCTGCGATTGCTAATCGCTTGCAGCGATGCTGAGGCGGGTGGAAGAATGGAAAAGGGTAAATTGACAATTGGAGATTTTAAAATGGAAGGGCGTGGATCGACGGGAAAGGCGTCTCTGAAAACGATTGAACAGGTGACAAGGGAGGGAACGGTGAAAGCGGTGGCTTGTGACTCTGTTTCCTCTGTTTGCTCCTGTTCAAATTGGTCCGAGCAACCGGCGTTCTTGTTTGGCGACGGAGATTTGGTTGCTCGGGTGAGATTAAGATTAAGAGTAAGAGTAAGATTAAGAATTCAGGGGGGCGGGATCTTTGACAAGATCCACTACGGGAGGGTGGAGCTAGACAGTGCGGACATGGAAATGATGCGCGGTGCGAGTGAGCCCGAGACAGGCCCTCACCCGGACGAGGCCTAAAGGGGCCCGTCCGACCACTCCCGTGCTGCGCACAGGGAGAGGTGGCGGATGGTGGCGGTGACCGGTGACTTGAGGAAGTGCGGTGACACCGGAACTGGCATCCCTACCTATCGCTTCTAAACCTCGTCCCACTTGCTCATCTGGACGTGAATCGTCGGCAGGTAATCATGCTCGGTCTGGCCGCTCGCTTCGTCCCATTGCAGCCACTGCTTTAGCTGTTTCCCTTCGGGCGAGTCGGGCCAGTTCGCGAGGATCTCGATCACATGACGACGCGACTCTTTCAAGTCCGCAAACGAATCCGGAACTCCCCAATCGCCCGCGTAGACGCCCGCCAACATCCAGTGCCCTCGCAACTGCGAGGCGGGTGGCATCGCGGGATCCACCAGCAGCTTGTACTGCGTGATCGCATCCTCGACGTTGCGGTCAACCAACAACGCATAGTCGCCCGCAATTTCCTCGGACAGACTTGTCGCCTCGATCGTCGATCGGTTGCGGTACGCCCGCCGTAACGATGATTTCATCTGAGACATACGGGTCTTTGCTTCATCCAACGCACCTCGCTGATAATCTCGCATCGCTTGATTGAACGCAACGTTCGATAACAACCAATGCCCGAGTGGATTTCGCGGCTCGGCTTCCACCGCCGCACCGGCGGATGCTTCCGCCGTTTTCAATAACTCGATCGACTCGTCACTGTCGCCTGCGAACGCCAACGATTGCTCAAGTGCCTCGAGCGCCGCCAACAACTCGGACGACGTGGCGGCCGTTTCGGCGATCGGAGACTGCAACATCGCTTTGGTCGCACTGCCCATCGCATGGTTCGCCAATCGAGCCAGGATGGGATCACGTGAGGGATCTTTGCTGGCGGCTGTCAGGATCACATTGGCGACTTGTCCGTAGTCGCCATCAAATGCGACTTGGATCACCGCTTCGCCATCACGACGTCGATAGGCCGCCGTTTGAACCTGTTGAGTCTGCGGCGCGACCGATCCCCACACGACGTAGTCCGCGCGTAGCCGTCCCGCAAGTCCACGGATCGCTTGCGTGTGCGTCATCCCCTCAGCACGCAAACGACGCAATTGACGCTGGATATCAATCGTGCTGACCACACGGACTCCGGGCAAGGAGGCAAACCGGTGGCGAATTGCGGTGGCCACTTGAACCGACGATCGATCGGGATCGAAACGAATTCCCTCAAGCGGTTCATGAGGCACCACCGCGATACTGACGTTCGTCGCCGCAGCAGGCGAAGCATCGGTCGCGGCGATCGAGACCTCCTGGCGACGCGCCGCGGCGAGATCAAACGCGTTAATCGGATCTAATTTGGCGTATTGAATCTCAGGCCGCTTGCCCGCTTCGATCAACGCGGTTTGGATCGCCGGGTACGACAAATCCAACATCACGCCACTGGATTGTGACGCAAGTGCACTCATGAATTCACGCGTTTGATCCACCACCTGCTGATAGGGTTGGACGTTGTCGTCGCTGCTGGTGCAAAGAATACAATTGATTTGGATTCCGCGTTTGCGGGCGAGCGAAACCAACAACTCGTTGGTGAAACGGCGATGGGCCCCCGGGTACTTTGCATCGCGGAATGTCACTGAATAAGGAGGCGCATCAGCGAACAACATTACCCATTTGACCACGTCGGGGCTGTCCGACCAAGGCAATTGCGTGATCGCAGTGTGCAGTCCCACGTCGGGGAGCTCATGAAAGAAGGGCTCGCCCGATTCGGGTTGCAGCGACTCGACCGCCTTGTCAATGGCCGCCTTATCCGCTGTGAACGTTGGCAAAACGATACTGACTTCGCCCGATGGAGAACCATAATCACGATAGACGACGATCGAAGCCCGCACTTGGCCTTTGCGAAAACGCCGCAGGTCATCGAGCATGCGGTCGATCGAACCACGCACTCCGGCGAGTTCCGCGGACATCGAATTGGTCCCGTCAATGACCAATGCCACCTCCAGCTCGCCTGCGTCACCACCAGCCATCTCTAAGAAATTTCGTTGCAGCAAGCCCATCGTTTTCCGCTGAGGCACATCGAGCGGCGAAAACATCGTCGAGATCGCCAGCGATGCAGGGGTCGTCGATGCGGGGGTCGTGGAAGTCAGTGGGGCAGGGGAGGGCGGCTGAGCCAACGCCAGGCTTGCAGGATCAATCACCACAAGCGGCATCAGTGCGCAAACGCCAACGAAAAACCAACGAGAGAGTTTCATCAATATCCTTTTCGATTCCAACATGGCTCGTTTTCCCGAGTCGTAGATTTGCTGAGTCGTCGTTTTCAAAACGACTCATTGGGGACGCTGCGTTTTTTCACAGTCAATCCAAGGCAATAAAGTTCGTAACCCGCTATCATGATAGTCCACAGCCATGTTTGGCGGGTCGAAGGGGAAAGTAAAAATATATGACAAGTGTACCGCGTGAAATTTGCATCCGTTGGGGTGCGTTGCTATTGCTAGGGATCGCCAGCGGCGCGAATGCGTCTGCGCAACTGCCCAACGAGCAGACGCTGCCAGGAAAAGGGACTCAGTCGAGCGAATTGCCGACGGAATCCACGCTGCCCGGTGCTTCGCCCAACGGTCCCGCGACGCTCGGCCAACTGCCTGGTGAGAGCGAATTGCCTGGAATCGCGACCGATCCGCAAGACTCGGCCCCTCAAGCAATCGATGGCGGCAATGCACTTCCCGGCGGAATCCAGCCCATTCTGCGACTCGATTACAACGGTCACAGCGGAGGCATTCGAGCGATCGAATTGGCAAATTCCCCGATCGCGGCCAGTGATACCGCAAACAGTGACACCGCAAAGGACAAAGCGGGCAAAACCAACGCGTCAAATGACCAAACACTGCTCACTGCAGGTGAAGACAAAGACTTGCACGTTTGGCGTCGCTCGCCGTTAGGAGATCATCCCTGGAAACATCATCGCACGATTCGGTGGCAGGTTCAACGAGGCCCTCGCGGCCGCATCTACGCCTTGGCCGCCAACGGCAACCAAATTGCGATGGCCGGACACGGTGCGATGGGATCGCTAGGCGAAATTTGGATCGTCGATGCCATCAGCGGAAAATTGGTGCGACCGCTGGTGGATTTCAACGCAGGCCATCGCCAAGTCGTGGCCTCGCTCGCTTGGTCACCGGGCAATGTCGACGCTGACTCAGCCGAAACGAAATCGGCTGTGTTGGCATCGCAAGATGTCGAAGGCCGAGTGATGACATGGCAATCCGATCAGGACACTGGGTTGTGGTCGGGGAAAACGGTGATCCAGCCAGATTCGATTGCCTATGGTGCGGAAATCGCTAGCCAAATCCGTAGCTCACGCGGCTTTGTGCCCGTGACGTTTCGTGGTGACAACGAATTGGTGGTGGCCCACTTCACAGGCCTCACCGAAACCGAAAAAGAAATCGTTGCTCCTACTTGGCAGCTGCAACGTATGGACCTTTTCTCTGGCAAAACAAGTTTGTTGGACCAAACCACGTTCGCCTATCACGTCCGCTGTATTGCCGCTGCACCCGATAGCAGTTTGCTGGTGGCTGCGGGTGCCGATGGTACACTCGCGGTTTGGGATTTCGATGACAAACAAACGGTAACGCGGCATCGTCATATCAAAATTGGCGGTCGACCTCTGTTTGTCGACCTGGACGTTTCCAAACAGCGGTTGTTGGTGGGTACGGAATTGGCCGGAATGCGAAAAGACCAAGCGGTATCGCGACTGCAGCTTTGGGATCTCAGCGGCGACACCCTGATCCTTCGCTCGGAAACCTATCCCCCCACCGCAATCCCCACCGGTCGATTCGACGTTCCGAAAAACCAAGCCATCGTCGCGGTGAACAGCGAAATCCATCTTTACGACATCGACGACGAAGGACGCATTGCTGCGGAGCCTGGCGAAGTGTTGGATTCGCCTGCGATGCCAATTTCGCACGTTGCATTCGCCAAAGAAACATCGCGCTACACGATTGCCTTGACGCGGGGCGACTCGAAAGATTTCACTGATGTGTTTGATTTGTCGGGAATTTCGCTGAAAGGCGACGCGGAGATCAATCCGGACGATTACCTTCCCAACCAACGTCTCCCAAACCGCTGGACCGTTCGCACCGAAGACCAGCAGAACGGAGAGCTTCGTTATCGCCTGTATCGCGATGAGCAACCGTTAGGCATGTTGCCGCTGATACCCGATACCCACGGGGCGTTTTCTGCCATCAGCACGATTGATGCAAAACAGGCGGGCACGGCAGTCGTGGTCGGCACAAAAGGGCGAAACAATTTATACGTTTACGCGTGTGATGAATCGGATCCACCGCGATTGATTCGTCAGTTTCGTGGACACTCCGGCGACGTGCGATGGATCTCCGCTTCGGGTGACACGCGTTTTCTGGCAACCGGCTCGGACGACGCAACGATTGGAATA
>NZ_JBFHFD010000586.1:0-5530 GCF_041583735.1 Novipirellula sp. | reverse complement strand
TTGAGCGTGTTTACGGGTCAACATTGTCGGATGAGTCAGGGCGGCCACCCATTCGCTTGGCGTCGCCTTGGACAGATCGGGACTTGGTTTTGCATCAGATCCACCGAACACCACGCGATAGATGCGTCCATGTTTCTTGTCACGAAGCTTCGTCTCGTAAGCCGCTCCCTTGCCGGTCTCGAATCCTTGCGGCGTCGGATTGTGTTGAACGATGTAGTTGTACCAATCGATGATCCACACTTGGCCGTCGGGCCCAATTTCGGCCATGATTGGAGCGGTCCATTCGTCGTCACTCGCAAGCAGATTAAACGGACTCGTCGAAGTGAATCCGCTGCCATCGTGTTTCAGCACAAACGCTCCGGTCAAGTGTCCCGTCGGTCCGTTCACAAAGGCAACGCGGTTCCAATATTCCTGAGGGTATTCGCGAGCCGTGTACAGCGAGTGACCTGCGGCAGCGGTGTAGCCGCCGTGATGATCGACTTGGCGAACCTTGTCTGTGATCGGATGAAAATCGTTGCTGTCCGCGATCGATGAAAGCGTTAGCGATGGCGTCCAGCCGCGGACTCGCTCGTAATAGCGATTGGCGATCGGCATGAAGACACTGGGGTTGCCGTTAGCGGTCGAGCCAAAGATCAATCCTTCTTCGCTGATGCCGAGTCCCCAC
Source organism: Novipirellula sp. (assembly GCF_041583735.1). Classification (NCBI taxonomy): domain Bacteria; kingdom Pseudomonadati; phylum Planctomycetota; class Planctomycetia; order Pirellulales; family Pirellulaceae; genus Novipirellula; species Novipirellula sp. The sequence goes on along the minus strand of NZ_JBFHFD010000586.1, from coordinate 4,866 downwards.
GTGTTATTATTGGTCGAGCGGATGAATTCCACCTCGGACCCATCGGGGCGCATGCGAAAGAATCCCATTCGAAAAGCTTGCTGCGGTTTTCCGTCGGCAACGGGTTTGGATTGGTTGTAGCCCTGCATCGCCCAGATCCAGTTGTCCAATCCGTACTGGAAATTGCTGACGCCACCGTGGGTGTCGCCGAGCGTCCAATTGGTGACCAGCGTTTTGCGAACGTCGGCTTTGTCATCGCCGTCGGTGTCTTTTAGGTACAGTGTCTCGGTAGCGTTTTGAACGATCGCTCCGCCGTCATGAAATGTGATGCTGGTCGGGATGCTCAGCTCTTCCGCAAACACGGTGAACTTGTCTGCTTTCCAATCGCCGTCGGTGTCTTCACAGATGCGGATGCGATCGCGTCCCTTGCCGGCCGGTTGCAATTCGTTGGGGTAGTCGTAGGTCTCGGCGACCCACAATCGGCCTCGTTCGTCCCATGCCATGCAGATTGGTTTGCCCTTCAAATCCGGCTCCGACGCAAACAGTTCGACATGGAATCCCTTGGGGACAACCAGATGCTTCATCGACTCGGCGGGTTCGAGTGGTTTTTGCATCATGTTCATTGGCTTGCCCTGCACTCCCCATTTATCCGAGGGCGTGTAGTTGGGGATTTCGCTACCGACGTCTTGGTATTCAAACGGTTTGACGTCTTTGGCGATCTTCGTCATCTCGGGAACCGGAAACGCTCGGTCTTGCAGGAAATCGCCCGCTTGTTGCGGATCCCGTTTGGCTGCCCAGCGGATGCCGCGTTCGACAAGGTTTTGGAAGCCAGGGTTGGTCCAAGTCCGCGAATCGTGTCCCCACGCGGTATAGAAAACGCGTCCATCCCCTTCGCTGCGGATCCATGTCCACGGTTCGCGGCCTTCGGCGTCGACACGATACTCGAGCACCGTACGGTTTTTTTCGTTGTGCATGTGATGCACGTACGTTTCGTCCCAACTTTCGAACCCGCCAAATCCTTGCATCAGTGGGTGATCGGTGTTGGCGATGTCGGTGCGGAACACACCGGTGCCGTGCCGCTGGAATTGGGCTCCTATCAACGCCACGATCCGGTCGTCATTGCGAAAACAATACGTGGCACAGTGCAGCGGTACAAAACCGCCGCCCTGCTTGACGTATTGCAGCAACGCATCGGCTTGTGATTTTTCAATATGGTCGATGTTCGCGTACAGCACCACTGCATCGTATTGCCTGAGCGATTGGGGATTCAGCATTGCCAAATCTTCGCGATAGGTCATCTCGATTCCACGTGCTTTCAAAACGGGCGTAAGCTCGTCAAAGCGTGGTTTGGGTTGATGGTGACCTTGGTCGCCGAGAAACAGGACTTGCAATGAATCGGCCGCACCTGCCGATCCCGAAATGATCGATGCAACCACAAGTAACAGAAGTGTGAAGACGGAAAACGAGTGTTTCATAGTCGTGGGAGACGAAAAAAGGGGAGGTAGGGAAAACGGGGGCGACGGAGTTCGCCAGCAACGGGCCAATAAGCCAATCACGGGGCCCGCGGAACGATCGAAATGCAGAGACGGACGCATTAATCCGTCAGGCATGCCGTCCGTTCGCGTGACAATGTGAATTCAGGCAGATGAACCACTTTGCCACCGTTCATTGCCGATTCGTGAGCACAGATGCCGACGCAGGTCCAGTTTGCGCTGGTCACGGCGTCGGGGAGCGGACGGCGTTTCTCGAGCACACTGCTGACGAACTCGTGGACCAGGTGGGGATGCGATCCACCGTGACCTCCGCCTTGTAGGAACGACAAGTGATCGGCGTCGTGGATTTCTTGGGGCAAGGTGAAGCGGCGGATCGGCTCAGGCAGTAGATGGGCAAAGTCGGGAACGTCGAATTTCTCGGCAATCTCGTGCTCTGGCTTCTTAGCCGTATGAATCACGTGAGGTTCGTTTTCGATCAAACTCCATTCAAAACTTTTCTCCGTTCCGTAGACATCAAAGCTCTCGCGATACTGTCGTGCGACGTCATACAAGAATCGCCAAATATGGGCGGTCAGATCGGTATCTTGGATTTTGATATGACATGTTTCCACGGCGAACGGGTTACCCGATTTCTTAGCAATGTCTTCGCGGACAGTGCCCGATCCAAAACAGCTGACGTATTCCGCCAACCCGCCGACAAGTCCCAGACACGGGCTGACCACGTGCGTTGCGTAGTGCATCGGAATCATCTTTTCCCAGTACGAGGGCCAGCCATCCATGTCTTGCGGATGCGAGGCGGCTAGGTACTGGATCTTGCCCAATTCGCCACTTTCGTACAGTTGTTTGATGAACAAATATTCGCGGCTATAGACCACCGTTTCGGCCATCATGTAGTGCAGACCTGTGTCCTGTACCTTCTGCACAATTTTTTGGCAGTCTTCGATGGTGGTTGCCATCGGTACCGTGCACATCACATGCTTGCCCGCGTCGAGCGCCTGCAAGGACATCCACGCGTGATCAGGAATGGGCGAGTTGATGTGGACCGCATCCACGTTGGGGTCGGCAAGCAAGTCATCGAACGACGTGTAGCGTCCGCTGATTTCGAACTGGTCGCCACACTCATCGAGTCCCGCTTGGTCGCGGCGGCAAATTGCGACCACTTCCGCGTTTGGGTGAGCTTGATAAATAGGGATAAACTCGGCTCCAAAACCAAGTCCCACCATCCCTAAACGCAATTTCTTTGAGGTTTCTGACACGATCGTTTCTCTCTGTGAAGGATTTGGAGGTGTGATTCAACGTTTAGTTTAGGGGACCAACCGCCAGCGGAGTGGGCGGGCGGTTGATTCAGGGAAGGACTAGTAAAAATCACCGGTAAACGGGGGAGCGTGCCGGACAGATGAGGCACGTCAGATGCTGGGCAGCCGAGGCACCCAACGTGATTCGTGCATGCATTGTCGGTCCGTAGCGAGCTTGCGTCGATGAGATGCTACGCGAAAACGTTGAGATATTTCACTGCATTTTATTGCGGATTTGCTTGACGGTTCCTCGTATAATATCTAGCTCACCCCCATTTTCTTGATGCCTTTAGTAGAGTTTTTGCGATGATTCGACGTCGTTCCGTCGCGCTCTTGATTGAAACCTCCAATGCGTATGCGCGAGGATTATTGTCCGGAATCGTCGACTACATTCATTCGCATGACGCGTGGTCGATTTATTTGCCCGAACAAGAGCGAGCTGCCCCGCCGCCGGAATGGATTCGGCGTTGGAAGGGGGATGGGATCATTGCTCGGATTGAAACCAAAGAGATCGCCGAGTCGATCCAAAAGGCCGGGATACCCGTTGTGGATGTCAGCGCGGCGCGTCACTATCCCGGCGTTCCGTGGGTGGAAACCAATGACGCGGTCATCGCAACGCTTGCAGCAGAGCATCTGCTGCAGCGTGGGTTCAAGCATCTTGGTTTCTGTGGCGATGCGGATTTCAATTGGTCAAAATGGCGGCGAAATTATTTTCGCGACGAGGTGGAAAAGGCGGGGTGTGATTTTCACTTCTATGAGACGGCCGTGAACGAGATGAATCCGTCGTCGCTCGAAAATGAACGCAAACGGATTGCCCAGTGGCTCAAAAATCTACCGCGACCGATTGGTCTGCTTGCCTCCTATGACATCAAGGCGCAGCTGGTTCTCGATGTTTGTCGCGAACTCGAAATTGCGGTGCCCGAAGAGATCGCGGTGTTGGGAGTCGATAACGACGAACTGCTTTGCAGTCTGGCCGATCCGCCCCTTTCGAGTGTCGTACCTAATTCGCGTAAAACCGGATTCGAAGCGGCACGGTTGCTCGATCAAATGATGAAGGGAGAAGAGGTTTCCGAGGAAGGATTGTTGATCGAACCGCTGGGGGTTGAAACACGTCAATCCACTGACATTCTCGCCATCGATGACACCGATGTTGCGGCGGCGCTGCAGTTTATTCGTCAGCATGCGTTCGCCGGCATCAATGTCAACGACATCGTTCGGCATGTAAATATTTCGCGTCGTGTGCTTGAAACGCGTTTCCGCAACGTCATCGGCCGGACACCGCACGAAGAGATCCTGCGGCAACGGATCACGCGAGTCAAAAAACTGCTCGCCGAAACCGATATGACGCTACGCCAGATCGCGACACGGACCGGATTTGAGCATACCGAATACTTGACCGTCGCATTCAAACGCGAAACCAAGCAAACGCCCACTCAGTTCCGCAAAGGTGTGACAAACAAATAGCCAAGGCAAATAGTGACGGTAAATAGTGACGGCGATTATCGCATCAGCTTCAAGCCCGCTTCGGTAATCGTGAAAGGCACGATCGATTCGTCGCAAGCACTGCCGCGATGTTTCGCAACATGCAACGCGCGTCCCATCTTGTTCCCGTCACGGGTTTTGCCCATCAAGATGATCGTGTTGGCGTTGGACAGCACATCACCGCTTTGAATTGGACGTACTAACAAATCATCCAGCATCACTTCGTGGCTGGTGTACAGTAGCGTGCACCCGATGGCTCGATGGTCGTAGGCGTGAGCTTGAATCGCTTCCTCATTCTTGCGGAACGCGACGCGGAATAGGTCGCGGGCGACCCAATCGTGCTCTTTCCGCAAGATTTGGTGATAGATGTACTCAAACATCTCGAACTGAATCGAATCGGCGGCCTTGTCGGTCGGTTCCACCCCGTCGATCACACAGCGGCGAACACCATGAGCAAAGTTGCCATAGAAAAATGCGATGGCTTGATCCAATTTCTTGGACTGCTCGTATTTCCATTCTCGCCAACTGTCCGAATCGAGATCGCTGGCGGTGACGCGGCGTCCAGAGTGCTGGAAGATATGCATGTAATCGCGTCGCGAGTGGGCGGCGTCCCAGAT
>NZ_JBFHFD010000585.1:0-5541 GCF_041583735.1 Novipirellula sp. | reverse complement strand
AGGTGTTGTGGGGAGAGGTGAATCTGGATCGCGATCAATCGGCGCGTGATGCGTTTGCGGATTGGATGGTGTCGCCCAGCAATCCCAATTTCGCATCGACCGCCGTCAATCGTATCTGGCAATACTTGTGCGGCCGCGGGATCGTCGATGCGGTCGACGATTTGGACCAAGTCAGCGACGAAGAGCGGCAGGTGCTTGATGAGCTCGGCGGCATGTTTGCCCAGTCGGGTTTCGACATCCGGTGGTTGATCGAAGGTATCTGTAACAGCAAATTTTATCAGCGTGTTAGTCTTTCCAAAGAACTCGTTCACAGCGACACGGTGACGCTGCGTCCGCTGAAGACGCTGACCCCCGAGCAAGTTTTTGACTCACTCGAGCAAGCTCTCGCGTTGCCGGTCGGTCGCATCGACAATCCGCCCCGCTATAACGGAATGCGAGACGCGTTTGTTAGTCGGATGGATGAAGCTGCAGCGGAATCCCCCGAAGATTATCGGGCCGGCGTTCCGCAAGCCTTGATCGTGATGAACGGAAAGTTGACGGCGGACGCAGCCAGTTTAGAGAAGAGTCGAACGTTGAGGGCGACCGTGGACGCTCCCTTTATGAGCACCGCCGAAAAAATTGAAACCTTGTTTTTGGCAGCGTTCACGCGATTGCCTCGTCAGGACGAACTCGATTTTTTGGTCGGGCACATCCATTCGCAACCCGCAGAATATCGCAATCAGGCGTATGAGGAGGTTTTTTGGGGCATGTTAAACAGCCCCGAATTTGTTTTGAGTCGTTAATGCTCCGTCTGGGCTGAAAATTGAAGTGGGTCGTAGCGGAAGTCGTCAGGGCTTTTCGTTGTATTTGACGCACGATCCGAAATTCTTGGCGAGTTTCGCTACCTTGAAAATTTACCTTTGGCAACGCACTCGGCGATGGGTTGCACGTCATTCCTGCACGAAAGTCATCTAATGAACTCATTCTTCAACCGCGATTACTCGCGTCGCGACTTTGCGAGGATCAGTGCGTCGAGCGTGCTTGGCGTTTCTTTTTCGGGTTGGCTGCCGACGTTGGCGCATGCCGCGAAACAGCAAGGCAAGCCTCGCGCTTGCATCGTGCTGTGGATGACCGGTGGTCCCTCGCAAACGGACACGTTTGACCTGAAACCGAATCACCAAAACGGCGGCCCCTTTAAAGAAATTTCGACCTCGGTTCCCGGAATCAAAATCAGCGAGCATCTTCCCAAGCTTGCGAACCAGATGAACGACATGGCGATCATCCGCAGCATGAACACGAGCGAAGGGGACCATGGCCGTGGCACGGAATTAATGTTGACCGGCTATCGCCCCGGCAACGCGGCGATTCAATACCCGTCGCTTGGTTCGTTGGTCTCGAAAGAGATTGGCCAATCCGACAACGAATTGCCCAATTACGTCAGTCTGTCGACGTTCCAATTTGCACCCAACGTGAACGGGGCTGGGTTCCTGGGGCCTCGCTATGCACCGCTTGTCGTCTCGGGTGACAGCAACGATCCGCAATCACGCGCGAATTTGTCGATCGACAATTTGCAGCCTGCAAAGGGAGTGGACCCCGAGTCGATGAACAAGCGGATCGAGGTGCTCAAGTATTTGCAGAGTGGATTCGCGGCTCAAACGACAAGCGAGTCGGCGCAATCGCACTCGGCCAACTATGATCGTGCAATCAAGATGGTCCAGTCGCAAGCGAAACATGCTTTCAAGTTAGAGCAAGAACCGGCGGAGTTGCGTGATCGATATGGCCGCAACCGGTTTGGGCAAGGTTGCTTGTTGGCACGTCGTTTAGTGGAGCGTGGCGTTGCGTTTGTCGAGGTAGCGTTGTCGCAGGTCAACAACAATCCCGTCGCCTGGGATACGCACGGCGACAACTTTACGCGTGTCCGCGAGTTGTCCGAAGTGCTCGACCCGGCCTGGTCCACGTTGATGGACGATCTGCGTGAGCGTGGCCTACTCGAATCGACACTGATCGTTTGGATGGGAGAGTTCGGACGCACCCCGATTATTAATTCAACCGGTGGACGCGATCACTTTCCCGGAGGTTGGTCGACCGTTTTGGCTGGCGGTCCAATCAAGGGCGGACAAGTCGTTGGCGCCACAAGTGAAGACGGAATGGAGATCGTCGATCGTCCTGTGACCACCAAAGATTTGTTTGCGACTGTTTGCACCGCACTAGATATCGATCCCGAGAGCGAAAATTACTCTCGCGAAGGACGGCCGATTCGAATGATCGACGAGGGGGGCAAGGCGATCAATGAATTGGTAGGGTGAACAGCGTTTGCATGTCGAAGCGATCACAATTGGTCGTGATGCCGTGATCCAATTCCGCCTCAGCGAACGTGAGAGCAATACGAATCAACTACATGAGAAAACATCGTTAATTATGGGCGGCAAGCGTCTTTTTTTGATCTTCGCCATTGCCTGCAGCTTGCTGTGGGTTCCGCTGGCCCGCTGCGCCGAGCAGGCCCCGAGTCAGACGAAGGGCGAAGTGCGTGACGTCATTCTGATGCTTGAACCGGGGCCGCTGCATCTGCGTTTACACATCGCTTTGGGCGGCCAGTCGCTACCCGCGATTCGCGAAGCGTATGTTGACCGCTTGATGCAAACGCTCGACCAAGACGAAGACGGCAAGTTGTCGCAAGAGGAAATGATGCGTTCACCGTTGTTGCGAACGCCGCAACGTCCCTTGGCCGCCAGCTTTCTGAAATCATTGGGCACCGCCCAAACGTTCACACGCAGTGACATCATGCGAACGGTCGAACGCGTCGGAGGCGAAACGATTGCGTATCGCGAGGACACGACGTCGGTGAACAATGATCAAGAACTCTTCAATTTCCTCGACCAAGATTCCTCGGGACAGCTGGACCGAATGGAATTGGTTGCAGCGGCGCGGCGCGTTCTGGAAAAGGATTTGGATCGAGACGAAGTGGTCAGTTTCGAAGAATTGCTTCCCGAACCGGTGGTTGACCCCAGCGATCCGATTGCTGGATTGACGGTGGAAACGCCACGACGTCCCTCGGCCGGCATTTCGACGATGATACGAGACACGCGTGAGACACGATTGTCACAACGGTTGCTCCGACAATACGACGCGAACCGTGACCGCAAACTTTCGCAAACCGAATTGGCCTGGGACGATGTATCGTTTCGTTTTATGGACACCAGCGGCGATGGTTTGCTTGATGAGGTCGAGCTCGGTTTCATCCATCAATCGCCAGTGGACTTAGAGTTGGCGATCGATTTGGAACCTGTCGACGACACGATTCCCGCGGTGCAAGTGATCCACGCCAATGGAAAGCGAATTGAAAGGACCATGCGGCCTGATTTTGCCAAGATTCAGTTCGAAGGAGCGATTGTCAGCTTCACACGCCGAAAAATTGATCCGATCGCGACGGCGGTCGAAAACGCAATGATCGAGTTCAACAATATGGATATCGATGTCAATGGATATCTCGAAAAGGAAGAAACGGAGCAGCGAGTTCGGTTTGCACGTGGACTGTTTGAAACCATCGATTTTGATGGGGACGGTCGAATCTCGGGTGAAGAGATGGAACAGTATGTTCGAGTACGAAGCGAACCGCTTGCAACGAGTTGCCGCGTCAATATCTTTGATACCGGACACGGGTTCTTTATGGCGTTAGACTCAAGCGGCGATGGGCGGATCGGTTTCCGCGAGCGACGCGATTCTGCAAAGACACTTGCGATGCTCGATCGTGATGGCCAATCCGGGGTGTCGATGGAAGAACCGGTGCGACATTTCCATATTGAATTTGTTCGCGGTGCCTACCGATTGTTTGGAGCCAACGACGAATCCGCTGACGAAACACCCGCCTTTCAACAGCGAAGTGAATCAGGCCCGACATGGTTTCGCCGCATGGACCGCAACGGAGACGGAGACTTGGTGTGGGGTGAATTCCTTGGACCTCGCGATGTCTTTCATCAATTAGATGCCGACCACGATGGTTTGATCGATCCGGTGGAAGCGACCGCAGCAGAAAATAGCCAGAAAAACGAAACGAGTGGACCGTAATGAAAAAAATGAATATGGAATCGAATTCGCCCTCCGCAACTGCGACTGCCGCCGCCGGCACATCGGCGACTCTCTCTGCGGATGATGCAACCATCGTCCAGCGACTGCGTGAAGCACGCCAGCGGGTCAAAGACGAAATGGCCAAAGTGGTCGTGGGGCAAGACGAAATTGTCGACCATCTGTTGATTGGTTTGCTGTGTCAGGGACACGTCTTGCTGCATGGCGTTCCGGGACTCGGCAAGACATTGATGGGACGGACGTTAGCCAAAACGTTGGACATGGATTTTAAGCGGATCCAGTTCACGCCCGATCTGATGCCATCGGATATTACCGGTACCGATGTGATGGAAGAGGACCATACGACGGGAAAACATACGTTGCAGTTTCTGCGAGGCCCGGTGTTCACCAATTTCCTGTTGGCGGATGAAATCAATCGAACGCCGCCGAAGACTCAAGCTTCGTTGTTGCAGGCGATGCAAGAGCGAGAGGTTTCCGTGGGCACACAAACATTCAAATTGTCGCCGCCCTTTTTTGTCGTCGCGACTCAGAACCCGATCGAAATGGAAGGAACTTATCCGCTGCCCGAAGCTCAGGTGGACCGTTTCATGTTCAACTTGCGAGTGAAATACCCGACGGTTCAAGAGGAGGTGCAGATCATCAAGGGCACCACCAGCACGTTGACCGCCGAAGCAAGTGAGGTGATGGCAGCCGACGAGGTGGTGCGGTTACAACAACTTGTGCGGGGTGTTCCCGTCGCCGACTCGGTCATTCACTACGTCGCCCGCTTAGTGGCCCAGACGCGGCCGGGGCAGGTGCCCAATGAGGATTCGATCCACAAATACATCTCGTACGGAGCGAGTCCGCGGGCGTCTCAGTATTTGGTGCTCGGTGCCAAGGCGAGGGCGATTTTGTCAGGCAAATACCATGTCGATTTTGCGGATATTCAAGCGATTGCTCATCCCGTATTGCGGCATCGATTGGTTTTAAATTTCCACGCACGTGCCGACAAAGTCGATTCCGACATGTTGATTGATCGCATCCTAAAACTGGTTCCCCTGGAAGGTTAATCGACGTGGCCGGAACACTTCATCCCAACGATCTTGTCGACCCTGCGTTTTTTTCGCGACTGGACGATATTGAACTTCGCGCCCAAGCGGTGGTCGAAGGCTTTCTGCACGGATTGCATCGCAGCCCGTTTGTTGGCTTTAGTGTCGAGTTTAATTCGCACCGCGAGTATGTCCCCGGCGACGATCTGCGGCATGTGAATTGGAAACTCTACGCTCGCCAGCAACGTTTGTATGTGAAGGAGTATGATGCTGAAACGAACATGAATGTCTATATCATGCTCGACATCAGCCAATCGATGGAATGTGCGAACACCGGTCAAAGTAAATTCCAGTACGGTGCTGCACTGGCTGCCGCGATTGCCCATTTGGCATTAAAGCAACACGACGCTGTCGGTATCACCTTGTTCTCGGATCGCGTCGTTTCGCATTT
>NZ_JBFHFD010000584.1:0-5555 GCF_041583735.1 Novipirellula sp. | reverse complement strand
GAGAAGCCGCTCTGTCCCATCGATCTCGGTACCGCCCAAACAAATCGGTCCATTCTGTCCTTCCAGTCGCAACGCGACGATAGGCTGTAGCCATGGACGTGAGTCCATGGTTCGGGGGCAAACACGATTACAAAGCCCCGAAGGGGCGGCAGGAATCGCAGGCGTGGAATCTCCTGTCGTCCCTTCGGGACTTACGGCGTATGACGTGAACGCGTTCCATGGGCTGACGCCCATCGCTACAGCATGCCGCCACTTCGTGGCTGTTCGTGAGTCCCGCGGGGACGGCTTGATGTAGCCACGGACGAGAGTCCTTGGAAGAGGATACACCCCATCGCACGGATTCGCGAAGCGACGGCAGGTGTTGCGGCCACGGCGTAACGCACGATCAATGCAGCGAAAGGTTAAAAGATGAGATGTCAAAAATTGGAGACGATGCCGGCAATCGTATTCTGTCACGAATCGCGATGGCAGTCTCATGTTTCTGTCGCACCAATTTTTCTGTCGACCTATCGTCCGCGCACACCAAATCGTACCATCGATTCTGAGTCCGTCCTGTTCCAGCGTGCAAGCTCGCTCACACCGCATGAGGGGACAGAAAGATTGGTGCGACAGAAAGATATTAAAGAAGACGCTCTGTTCCATCGATCTTGGTACCACCCAAGCAAATCGATCCATTCTGTCCTCCCAGTCGCAACGCGACGATAGGCTGTAGCCACGGACGAGAGTCCTTGGAAGAGGATACACCCCATCGCACGGATTCGCGAAGCGTCGGCAGGTGTTGCGGCCACGGCGGAACGCACGATCAATGCAGCGAAAGGTTAAAAGATGAGGAATCAGAAAAATGGAGACGATGCCGGCAATCGTATTCTGTCACGAACCGCGATGGCAGTCTCATGTTTCTGTCGCACCAATTTTTCTGTCGACCTTTCGTCTGCGCACACCAAATCGTTCCATCGATTCTTAGTCTGCTCTGTTCCAGCGTGCAAGCTCGCACACACCGTATGAGGGGACAGAAAGATTGGTGCGACAGAAAGATTTTCCAAAACTGAGCACTGGACTATCTATCCTGGTGCCAACCGATCCAGACTGTCTCCCCGTCGCAACGCAACAACATGCCGCCACTTCGTGGCTGTTCGTGAGTCCCGCAGGGACGGCTTGATGTAGCCACGAGACGTGAGTCCCTGGATTGAGAAAGCGATAGAAACCCGAGTCGCAACACGACGGCATGAAACTACTCTTTATTCAGGGTTATGCGGAACGGCTCGCCTTGTTGATATTTCTTTAGCCGTTTCTGCGATTCGTTTTTAGCGTCCTCCGGTGCAATCGAAACCGATTTTAACTCCAGCTTGATCGCCTTCCCGTTTCCATTTGTTTTACAGCAGTCGCTAGAACCCGAGCCTCTCGAATTCGCGTCGGAGCTTCTGGCGAATCTCGGCACGATTCGAATCGTCCTGGTCGGCGGACAGCGGATATTGTTCGACCGGGTCTTCGGCCATGTGAAACAGCCGACCGTCGTTGTACAGTTTCCAGGCTTGCGTTCGCACCCATTTCAGACCCGAGCTTTTACCGTCGGGTTCGACGCCACCGGGTTTCGGAAGCACGGCTTCCTCACAGTAGGCGAACAGACGCGGCGATGCCCCTTGGCCGCGAAGCCGGTTGGCGAAACTGACGCCATCTAGCTTGGGGGATGCCGGAAGCGGAACGCCAGCCAGATCGAGAAAGGTCGGCAGAATGTCACTGAAATCGACCAAGTCATCCACTTGCTGGCCTGCTGCAATCGTGCCGGGCCAATTGGCAATCATGGGAACATTCGTGCCGGCGTTGGTCAGTTGCTTCTTTCCCCCCGGCACATCGAGCCCGTTGCGACGCGAAACCACCGGAGTTCTGATGAGGTTCTTGCCCTCGGCACGGATGATGATCTCGGGCGGTGTGCCATTGTCCGCCAAGAACAGGATCAGTGTGTTTTCACGAAGTTTTAAGGCGTCCAGAGCGGCCACCATCCGGCCAACTCCGCGATCCATCTCGGCGACCATTTCTGCATAGTTGTCGTAACGACCAAAAGGACCGTGCGGGACGGGGGGATCCAGGTCATCGGTGACTTCGTGCGCAACCGCCATGGAGTAGTAAGCCAGGAAAGGCCGATCGCGATTCGCTTTCATAAATTCAATCAAGCTACTCTGGTAGAGGTCCGGGCCGTAGTGACCGAGCGTGTCGTCGCGAACGCGGCCGTTGGTGTAGATCATCGGCTCGTAGTAACGCGGCCCCTCGTGCCATCCGAACAAATCCGACTGGTTAAACCCCATCCGCTGCGGATGAAGCGGATCGTCTCGTAACAGGCACAATTGCCACTTGCCAACAATCCCCGTCGTGTACCCTGCGGTTTGCAACAACCGCGAAAACGTTTGGTCTTCGGCGTCTTTGGGGTAGGCTCCCCACGGGACGTGTCCGTGCCGAAACGGGTAGCGCCCCGACATCAAGGTCAACCGCGAAGGATGGCAGACGGGCATACTGTAGGCATGATTGAACTTCATGCCTGTGCGAGCCAACACGTTCAAGTGGGGAGTCCGGTAGGATTGGCCTCCATAACACTCTAGTACCTCTTGACCGACGTCGTCGGCGAAGATCAGCAGAAGGTTCGGTTTACTGCTTTGAGCCTTACCGGAGCTGCCTAAGCACAACAGGAGTGCACATGTTTGCACCAGCAATTTGGCACGATACTTCATTGGTTTCCTCTGGATCACTTGCAAAGGGGGGAGCGGTACGGGCGGTGTTGGTCAACACCATCGTGGTTCCAGTCGACCATTACTCTTCCCCGTCGATTGTATCCGCTATGGCGACTGCCTATTGCCGTGTTGCCAACAAAAAGAACGGGCGACGTCACGGAGAGGGATGTCCAACACGATGTTCGTTGACACTCATCTGGTTGGAGTTTGTAGCGGAGCAGCGCAAGCTGCCCGGTCAAAACAAGCGTTTTTTACGCTGCAATCGGACGGCTCACGCCGCGCCGCGACCAATGTCTTCCTGGGGCCAACGTTGGAACGAGACGTCTTAGTTGTGGCCGTGAGCTTAACATGCACGGTTGTGTTGCCATCGCTCCCCTGACTTCGTTGGCTGACCGAGCAAGTCGCACGCCAACGAACTGTGCCGGTTTACCATCGACGCTCGCGTGCGTGATTCAAAGGTGAAGCTACCCACGTGAATCGAGCAAAGGAATTGGCCTGGTTGTGATTGATCAAACCAAGCGTATTCCATCCTTCTCAATCGTAATGACTTTTTGTTTATAGAGGCCTCCTATCGCCTTTTTGAATTGCCCTTTGCTGATCCCGAACAGATCCGCAATCTGGGCAGGCGGAGACTTGTCATGAACGGCTGCATACCCATCGTGATCGCGTAAGTAATCGAGAATGACTTGGCTGTAGTTGTCGCGAATTTGCCGACCACTCTTCAGACTCAAATCGATTTTGCCGTCTTCGCGAATGTATTTGACATAGCCTTCAATGCTCTGTCCAAAACTGAGTCGTTGATCGACTTCGTCTTTGTACAGCAAGCCCCAGTGGCTTTGGTCGACGATCGCTTTGAAGCCCAGTTCGGTGCTGTTTGCGATAATCAAGTCAACCTTTTGCTGCGGATAGAAATTGTGTTGATCGTCTTCCTGCACGACTTTGTCAATCTTAGATGTCGCCGTGATCCGACCTTGGTTGTCCAGATAAAGAAACACGATGTAGGAATGACCCACGGTCATCGGTCGATGCTGTTCGGCAAACGGGACCAAGACGTCTTTGTCCAATCCCCAGTCCAAGAACGCACCGAACTGTGTATTTTCTTTCACTTTTAAATACGCGAATTCGCCTACCTCGGCTTTCGGTGTTTGTGTGGTCGCGATTGGCCGATCTTCGGAATCGAGGTAGAGAAAGACTTCGACCGTATCACCGACACTCAAGTTGTCGGGAATATACTTGGTGGGAAGTAAGATTTCGCCAAGATTCTCGGCATCTAAATAGACTCCGAATTCAGTCTGCTTGACCACTTCTAAATCATACGTGCTGCCGATTTTGATCATGATTTTGGGGCTGCCATTGGTTTCGCGAATGCGGGGTCGAGGTGATGGGGTGAAGTGTTAATCGGGGGGCTTTTAGCTTTCGCCGTCTTGGGGGCGTTCGGGGCTACCACTTAAAGTGGTCCCGCCAAATATCCGAAGCTGCCGGCAAAGCAACGATCGCAACGACAATGATGCCGCAGGACCGGACGTTTCAGTCGTTTTGCTTTTTTGGACAGAATGCGAATCACATCACTCATCGTAGCCGACTCGGCTGGGGCGGTTCAGTAGGGCCGCTTCCGGCGTAATGAACCGAGATCCCGTCTGGCTGCTCGTGTCTGGTTCGATTCGTGATGTGGCTCGGCTGTTGGGCTGCCATCGCTTCCACGCCTTGCCAATCGCGGATTGCGATAAATTGGTCGGGATCGTCACGTCGACCGATCTGCTGCATTTTCTGTCGGAGTTGTGATGAGCATTCGCGATGGATGAGCCACCGTGATGAAACGACGGATGGTTCCCAATCCAGGTTTCCTCTGGATGTTTTCGGACGCGAATTGCCGTCCGTCCCAAGCGAAAGCGGCTCCCTCGGGCGGCGACAAACGTGATCGGATCAGCCTTGTCGGCGGCTTTCACGGTGCTCGTGCGATAACACGCCAACGCCCAATGCCGTACCGCTGCAACTCGCCAAGCTTGCCCCGATCTAAGGAAGAAAAGGGGTAACGAAGAAACCGCGAAACAAATCCACTGCGACGCGAGCGCGAAGCAATCATTCGGGCGATGCGGCGTCGATCACCTTGAAAAAGTCTTCCATGATTGCCGCCGAGTCAAAGTCTTGCCAAAGCACCATCTTCAGCGGATTCTTCGGGCGATCCAGCCAGCCTCGATTGTGTAGCGCCGGGCGAGGTATTTCGACGGATTTGCCCAATCCTGGCTTTTTCAGTACAGCAACCGCCGTGGCGTCAAAGAAAGAACGGAACGGCGGATCGCCATGCTGCGGTGCATGCTGGTACAGGCTGACCGAATAGTCGCCAAAGTTGCCAAACGTCCCGCCATGACGTCCTGTGATTTTTAAGTCGACTTTGGGGCCCTTACCAGGCATCTTGTCAAAGATGTCCTGTTGGAAAGCCTTCACGCCCCAACTTCCCGATGGATCGTTGTAGCGCACCGTCACCATTTCAAAGTCGACTGGCAGTGACAGCACATAATCGATACAGGTCAAATCCGCCGTCATGTTGTACTCGCCCGCTTGAGGATAATTCGACCCGAGCCAAACAATCCTGACGTTGGGGATGATCGAAGGATCCTTTGCAAGCGCCAACGCGATGTTGGTCAGCTTTCCAATCGGTAACAGCACGAGTTTGCGATCGGATGGTTTCTTCGCTTGGGCGATAATGAAATCAACCGCCTCTTTGCCGTCATACGAAGGTTCGTGAATGTGCGGCAGGATTTCTGCAAAGCTGCCGTTGGCTCCTTTGAACATGGGCAACTGTGGATAGAAGCCGCACAGTTTGACGACGCG
>NZ_JBFHFD010000583.1:0-5574 GCF_041583735.1 Novipirellula sp. | reverse complement strand
TTCCGATTCTGCTTGTGCCACGTTCGCTTGGGTCTTGGCCTCTTCCTCGACTTGCCGCTTTACTTTTTGCGTTGAATCTTGAGCTACCAGAGCCAAAAACAGAATCAACGTCCCAAGGGTACAAACAAGAACAGCGAGAAAGGGGAACAAGGTCGGCGAAAGTTGTTGGCGACCTCGCCCACTCATGCTGCACGCCTTACTTTATTCGAATCACGAAGCGGTTTTCCATCGCGATGAGCCTGATCAATTCGTTGCTCAACGCTGCTGTTGGCAACCGGCAAGCTGGTGTTGGCAACCGGCAACAAACCACTCGACAAACCACTCGATGGCGATGGCAACCGCGTGGTCAACACATCCACAGCACGCGCGAGGACACGCATCGCGTCGGCCATCCCATCGCCCGCAGAGGCCTGGATGCTGCGATCGATCGCGGAATTGGTCTCGTTCAATTGTTGCAAACTCGCATCAATCGATTGTTGCATCGTGGCAACCGCTGCGGCGCGTTGGTTCAACTCGGCGAGCGATTCGTATTGGTTTTGCAGCGAGTCCTGGTGAACCGTCATCAACTTCGTTTGATGCGACGTGGCGTCCAACCACATTTGCCATTGTTGTTCCCAACGATCGCTGGCCAAACGCGCCGAATCATCCAATACGCTGGCGTGCTCTTGCAGTGCCGGACGAAGTGTCTTGTCAAAGGCTTCGGCGATCTTATTGGAATCGCTTTCATGGACGCTCTTCCAATGATCTTTGGCCTCGTCGATCGTTTGCCGCCACAGATTGGATTGACACTCGATTGAGGTCGCGATGGCGATGCGAATGCCTTCGCAAAGATCGGCAATCATCGCGACTTGGTCGTCCGCCGCCTCATCGCTTGGCAAGGAATCCGAGACCAAATGTCCAACGCGAGCATCGATCACCGACAACAAACGTTGTTCGCTGCGTTCGATTGGAAATTGCAAAAAGATAGCAACAACCGATAACACCAACCCAAGTGCGGTGGTGTCAAAGGCGACATACAAGCCGCTTTTGAGTCGATCGACGGCAGCGGTCCCATCAGAAAAATCGAGCCCGCCAAGCGTTTGAGTAATCCCGATCACCGTGCCCAAGAATCCCAGCATGGGAATTGCCCAGACGATAATCCGCACCAAGCCAAACGAGTCGTACGCGGCGTCGGCATCACGACCGGAAAGTTCACGCAAGTCATCCGAAAGGTTCTTGGTACTGCCACGTTGACTTTGACGCGTCAGCAATTCTTCTAGCCGCCGCAGTAACAGGCTGGATCGCGTGCGAGCGGGCAATTCACGCAGCTGCGTCAACCAATGGCCGGCGACATGTCCAGCGTCATGTTTTTTTCGCCATCGCTGAGCCAGCGTCTTGTCTTGGCTTGCGGGCGATAGGTCTTCGTCACGGATTGCCGCAAGCATGTTCCACTGGACGCTGGTCTGGCATAATTTGCCAAGCAGCACTGCCGCCGCGATACAAAACAGTACGGTGGCAGCGACGGCGACCGGATGCCCGAGAAAATAACGTTCCAGCGGTGCCCAGCCACTGCCATAGACGCCGGCGTACAGCACGGCAGAAAACACAATTCCAAGCGCCCCCCAGGACATGCCGTTAGAGGACACCGGTTTAGGTGAATGCTGGGATGCGTCGTTTTGCTTGCGGTTCACGACTCGAGCCTCGATGGTTGAGTTCAACTTGCCTGGAGCGATTCAGCGATATCGCCGAGCCGAAAAAAGCTCGACGACACGAGTGCGCGCACGTATGCGGTACTCATTACAAAAGGATCGACCGTTTCGACCATGCCACTTCACCCAATCGATAGATTTTGCCACCGGCGATCAGCCAAAGTGAGCATCTGGCTTAGAAAGCCGCATTATTTACGAGGCCGCCGAGCCATCACCGTCCTTAACCCGACGCGTCCGTTTTGAAGTTCCGCATTTGTATTTAGGGGCAAAGCCCCGAAGAACGTCTAAACACGCAACTTCAAAACGGACGCGTCGGGTTGCGATTTGCCGAAGCCGGACGCTCTGTAACGGCCGCCGGCCACGGTCGGACTACAATCTGCCGCAGCAAAGTACTAGGATGACCGCGGCCCGAAACCGTCTCGTGGCTACCCAAAAGCAATGAAACCATCATCAAAACATCAGGCGAGGAAGATGCCCAACCGCCCCACGATTGCCGCGATCCGCTATCGAAGTGTTTTTTTTCAGCGACTTCGAGCCAGCTTGCCTGTCAGGACACTTTTGTTCAGTGGCGTGGTGATTGCTGCAACGTCATACGTCTTCAGCCAACCACCGACAACATACCCCCCGACGGAAACCTTGCCCACTTCGCCGGAAACGGGAGAATTGGAGGAGCAAACCATCTCGGGGGGGCAAGCCGACAAGGTATTGGGGGTGGTCAGCCAAGCCAACGCTCGCCCCTATCAGGTGGGTGCGGCAGGCGACATGATCGGTTTTTCCCATTCTGACGGCTCGGGAAGTCAGACAATTACGCTAATCGATACCGGAAAATCGTGGATGGCTGTGTATCATATTGATAGATCGGGAACGATTCGGCTGGTCAGCAGTCGCCCGATTGACGCGGATTTTTCGCTTCAGCTCAATGCCACATCGCCCTTACCCGAAGAAATTCGCCAAATGAATAAGGGTAAAAAGTAGCAAATTAGGTAATTTGAGGCACAATAGGCGTCTAGTCGTAACCCACAATTCAACAGTTTCCGACCGGTCTGCAACGATTCAGGCCGCTTGTCCCTATTCGCCATCCTGAATTTCGCATTGCGATTTACCGGAGCCAAAGAACACCCATGGCCGATTATCTCTCTCTTGAAGACGCCGCAAAGAAGCTAGGCATTCCTACCGACCGCTTGGTCGAGCTTCGTAGTCAAGGTGAAGTCCGAGGATTCCGCGACGGAGCGAGCTGGAAATTCCCAGAAAACGAAATCAGTCGGCTTGCCGATGAATTGGCCGACATGGATGCGGGCGACCTGCTTGGCGGCTCGGGCGACCTGGTCAGCGACATGGATCTCGGGTCGGGTCTCTCACTTAGCAGCGGCACAAACATCATTGGCGGCGACGACGCCGATGCAGGTGACGGCAGCGGTAGCGACGTCGAACTCGGCATCGAACCTTCCACCAGTGGTGCCGGTAGCGATGTGAACTTGATCACCAGCGGAAGTGACGTGGGCAGCGATGTCGCTTTGGTGGCCAGCGACAGCGACGATCTGCTGGGCGATCTTGCCGATATCAGCCCAGACGATGGCGATCTGGAAGTCAAAAAGGAGATGCTCGAGATTGACTCGGGCGAATTGAGTCTTGCCGAACCTGCGATCACCCACGACTCAGCACAAATTGATCTGTCGATTGAACCCAACGCGGGCAGCACGGGCCCGGTCACCGACGCCGAGCTCAAAGAACTATTGGATTCCGAACCGACCAACGTGTTGGCGTCCGAATCAGGCATCAATCTTGGCAGTGACATTGTCGGCAGCGGAATCGACGACGGCAGCGATCTGAGCTTTGCTCCGATTAGCGAAGAGGACAGTGACGACATTGTCATTGGCATCGACGACAGCGAACTCAATATCCTCGAGGACGATGTGGCCTCGACTTCCAAAGGCGGCTCGGAACTAAAATCCTCGGGGATGAGTAGCTTGGAATTGATGGACGAACTCGATTCCCCCGTCGCAGGCGGCAGGGCATCATCGATGGGTCTCAGTGGCGATGTTTTGAGTGAGCTTGATTTGCTCGGTGCCGAACAGGGTGGCAGCGGATTGATCTCGGGCGACAGCGAGAACCTGCTCGCTTCCTCAGGATTGGGCAGCAGTCTCGGGCTCGGCGCTCTCAGCTCCGGTGCTGTGATCCCTGGCGGTGATGACGCTCTTTCGCTTGACGATGACGATGACTTGCTGATTGCCGACGACGACGATGATTTGGTGATCGATAGCGCCGAACACGATTTGTCCGTTGCGGGTGACAGCGGCATCAATTTGATGAGCCCATCGGACAGTGGACTGTCACTGGAAAGTGAACCACTTGATTTGGCGGGCAGCAGCGTTTCCGCCTTAGACCTGGGCGGCGAAATTTCACACGGCAGCGGGATCGGCAGCAGTGCCTCGGGTGTCGGCGGTGACGGATCGATGGTCGATTTCCAAGCCGACGAAGAATTCCAGTTGTCGCCATCGGGCATCGGATTGGAGTCCGAGATCGATAGTGATTCTCAGGTCATCGAAGTCGAAGATTCCGAGTTGATCGGCGAGCCAGTGGAATTGGGCGGCGATGCGTTTGGTGACGCCGATGCATTTGGCGGTGACGCCTTTGATGCCGAAGCGGCTCCGGTCGAAGAAGGATTTGTCGAAGAGGAAGAAATGGTTGCCGAAGGTGTCGGAATCGCCTCGACGTCGACACGCACCAAAACCGCCAGCGGGCCATCCGCAGTTAGCACTTACGAAGTTCCCTTCACTCTGCTGCAGTGCTTGACACTTGTGATGATCATCGGTGTGCTGAGTCTGGGGGGAATGTTGATGACCGATTTGCTTCGCAACATGTGGACTTATAGCGAGCCATCCGCCCCCGTCAGCTCGTTGACCGATTCGCTGATCAGCTTGATGGGCTGGTAGACGCCGCAAAGGGGCCGATCGCGGTCCTTGCCAACTTTTGCTGCCGTGACACGCTGTCGCAGGCAAATCAAGATTTCACCTGCATCGAGACGAGGTTCTTGATGCTTTCGATGCCGACGCTTTCGCTCCTCGGTTGGCCCTCGATGCCGTGTTTCGTGGCGAATCACGATAATGGCACGCAGCAATCGTGGTGAGGTTTATTGCCAGACCACTATCTTGGCATACCACTGGGATGCTCGGATCGAACCGGTATCGGTGAGAAATTTCGCTGCCCCTGGAACCCCCAGCACGTTAGAATCGTGGGTACGAAACAATCGCCTACGGGGTTTCTAAATCAGTGGGGGCACCTTACCTTCATGGGTTCGTACCTAAGCGGGCTGGAACTGCAAAAAGCAGCGATCCCCGTTTCGCCCCACCCCTATAGCCAGCTCCAGGATTCTGATGGCCGACATGTTGCGGACCTTACGCTTTTTCGCCCCCCGATACTTCGCGATCTCCTGCGTCATGCTAGTGCTAGCAGCCGCGTCCGGTTGTCAGAAAACCGATCCGATTGTGACCTACTCGATTCCGACTGAAATGCCAGAACAGCTTCGTACTGGCAACGACCGGATGCTAGCTGCGATGGTTCCCAAAGGCAATCAAACGTGGTTCTTTAAGATCACCGCAGCCCCCGAGAAAGCGGTCGCGGTGGTGGAGGATGATTTCCGCAAGTTTGTCGAGTCGATCCAATTCGAGGACGACAAACCGGTGCTTGACGAATTGCCCGAGGGTTGGCAACTCGGGGGATCCAAACCGATGCGATTTGCCTCGATCGACGTCAACACGCCCGACAAGCAGCTCGATATCAGTGTGTCGTCGCTGCCGAAACAATCCGATTGGGACGCCGAAGTGGCGATGAACGTCAATCGTTGGCGAGGCCAAGTCGGTTTGGCCGCATCGACTGAAAAATGGGC
>NZ_JBFHFD010000582.1:0-5581 GCF_041583735.1 Novipirellula sp. | reverse complement strand
TCTTCTCAACGTTCCGGTCGTTTCGATCGACCAAACGCAGCCCGGATGGGTCGACCGGCTTCGCCGCGAAACATTCGACGTGTTGATTGTTTGCACCCCCAACAATCCCGACGGCAAAGTCTTCGAAGCGTCCGAGACCGAACAGCTGATCAGAATCTGTGCGGCGAAAGAGGCCTGGTTGATCTCCGACGAAATCTACGGCGTCTATGACTACTCGCAAAAGTGGCATTCGCTTTCTGAATTTGATTATAAACGCACCATTGTCTGTAACGGATTCTCGAAATCGCACGCTCTGACCGGATTGCGAATTGGCTGGATTGCATCCCGTCATTGCGAATTGGTGGACGCCTGTTTCGAAGCCCAACAACACATCGCCACCTGCGTCAGCACCCCGGTACAATATGGCGTCCTGGACATGGTTCGTCCCGATTTCGCCGAGCTTAGGGCGACCGTAAAGCAATACGAAGCGAACCGACAAGCGATTTGCCAAAGGTTTCCTCGCTTGGCTCCCTATGCTCCCGACGGAGCACTCTATTTCTTTGTTCCCGCGTCGCTGTTCGGCGAAAGCGACGGGACAGCGCTAGCGGAAAAGCTTCTTGAGGAAGCGGGAATCGCGGTGGTTCCAGGTGAGGCGTATGGCGAGAACTTTTCAGGGTTCATTCGCATGTCATTCAGTGTTTCTGAAGCCACCCTTCAAACCGGGCTGAACCAATTGACGCCTTTTCTAATCCAATGACAGAGAAGTTTTCCATGACGGATTGGTGGAAATCATTTCGGGCACTTCAGCGTTGGCAATATGCCCTGCTGGTACTGTTGTCGATCATTTTCGTGGTCACGATTCACGATCTGGATGACGCATCAACCTTTCGCTACGTGGGACGAACCGTCTTTGCCATCGCATTGGCGTTGATCATCGCCCGTTTGTCTTATGGCAAATCCAAATCGCCAAAATTACTCCGCAGCGCGGCACAGCGACTTCGCAATCAAACGCCTAACTTAAAAGTGCTGGGCATTTTTCGGATTGCGTTCGGCTTGTTAACGATGGTCACCGCGTTCAGGACGCTGCAGCATTTCTCGGTGCTGTTCTACGATCTCGAACATCCCGTGGTCCGAGAAGGGTTCAAGTTAACCATCTATCTGTGGGCCGCTCTCGGAATTGCAATCACATTGGGCTGGGGCGGGCGAACGCTGCGATTTGTCAATTTAGTTGTCGCGGCGTTGCTGCTTCGCAACTTCTTTACGTTTGGCATTTTCGAAAGCACCTACATCCTGAACGCTTGGCTTGCCGCAGTTGCACCGTGCGATTTTCGCTATTGCCTTGGCCAACCCAACACGCGTCAATGCCGCGACTCGGTCCTCAATAGCGGGCTGCCGGTCTTCTTTGTTGGCTTCCATTTCGGATTCATTTTCCTGTACGTCGGCTTAGACAAACTGATTTGCCCACTTTGGTCATCAGGAAACGGTTTTTACAACTTTGCCGTACTACCATGGGTGTTGCCACCGTTTTTTGACTGGATGGTTGACATCAAACCGTTGATGACGATCGGGAATATCGGCGGGCTTGTCGTTGAAACCTCGTTCATCGTTTTATGGATATTTGGAAAACTCAGACCCGTTGCGGTGGCGGGAATGCTTGCGCTGACATTGGGACTCTGTTTTCCGTTTAACATTTTCCTGATTGGGCCTCTTGCGTTAGCATTCTCGCTTGGTCTCGCTAGCCTTGTCGTGCCGGAACACCAAGCAGTCCCAACCACTGAACCCAAACCCATCGCCGCAGCATGGTTTTTGGTGCCGCTGTATTCGCTTGTGTTCTTTGTCCCCGACATGATCCAAACGTTCGTCCGACCGACCCCGGTGGCAACGTTGGCAACACACTTCGAAGACGCCTCTCAATGGCAGCAAGGACAAGACGTGACCGCGATGGTCCACGGAACGGCCGCTACATCGATCGAGGATGAATTGACCGAAGACTTACATCTTCGTGAATTCACAGCAAATCCATGGCAATCATTGGGCAATTGGTTTCTGGGGTCCAAAAGGTATGCGTTATTTAGCAAACGGCACACGTTTGGTGTCTACGCCTATCGCATTCAGATCGAAACGACCGACGGCAAACGTCTCGAACCCATTCATTATTTTGCCTCTGATTGCGAACGCCCCGAATTGTGGAACGGGATGCTTGAACTGAATTGTTATCAAGGCGCGATGTACGCGATTGGCGACGTTGCCCGCTGGGCTTCGTTTGGACGTCTGCATGCCTGGCGACTCGAAAACATCGGAACCACGTTGGTCGAGTCGATGATGCAACACTCGATCGAGCAATCGCAACTGGAAACAGCTTCGATCAAACGTGTCATCCTATTGACCAAACCGATGAAGACCAGCCAAAAATGGCAAGGCCAACTCGAACCATCCAGCAACGGATGGACCGAACTGATTGTCTACAATCCCGCACTGGACAAATACCGGCTAGGCGTCAAACCGGCATCGCACAAATATCAAGGACGTGACCCATCCGTTCCGAACTACGTCCCTTATCTGAACGAATCGATCTGAGCGAAATCGTTCAATGTTAGAAACTCGATCCTAACACAACTGCGTCTTTAGAAGACGCAGACGCGACTTCAACCTCAATTGGCTGTCCAAGAACAACCGCATATTGCAATTGGCACGACGCCAAAGCCTCTTTAAAACAAAGCAATGCATAAATCGAACAAGAAATTGATGGTCATCGGTGCTTCATGGGAGCAAGTTCCGCTGCTTCGCACCGCGAAAAGTACCGGATGCGAGATCCTGGCAACCAACTTGACGCCTGATGCCAGCGGCTTTGATCTGGCAACACAAAGTGTCGTCGTCGATCCTCGCGATTTGACAGCAATCCTGAACTTGGCGACCGCCAGCGGCATCCAAGGTGTTACCGCCGACGAATGTGACTACTCGAATTACGCAGCCAACTTTGTCCGTGAAATGTTGTCGCTTCCCAGTGCGGATTTGGCCGGTGCCCAAGTCACCACCAACAAACACTGGATGCGTGCACGCTGTCATGAAAATCATGTTGTCCAGCCGCGGTTTCAAGCTTGCCGCACCTTGCAGGACGTGCAAACCGCCATCGATTTGATCGACTATCCCGTGATCGTCAAACCGGTCGACAATCGCGGCAGCTTTGGTGTCCGCCGCGTCGACGGACCAAGCGAAGTCGAAGATGCCTTCTTACACGCATTGATGAATTCGCATTCACGCGAAGTCTTGGTCGAAGCATTCATCGAAGGCATCCACCTAACGGTCGATGGCTGTTTTGACGGCGATAGCCAACATTACAATCTGGGCGTCGCGTCGAAAAAGATTACCTCCGGCAGCAAACCGATCATCACCGAGGTGATGTATCCAGCCGACATCAGCGAGGAACAATTATCCCACGTACTCGATACCAACACTCGCGTGATTGCCGCCCTGGGATTGACCCGGGGACTGACGCACAGCGAGTACATTTTGGATTCGGCGGGCCGCTGTTTTCTATTGGAAACCGCCAATCGCGGTGGCGGCGTGCTGACCTCGGGATTGATCCTGCCTGAAATCACCGGCGTCGACCTGAATCGGCTGCTTGTCCAGGAAGCCTTGGGCGAACCATTCGAAGTGTCGCCGTGGAAGAAATCAAAAGCTGCCAAACTGGTCTTCTTTATTTTCGATTCCGGCACGGTGACTGCAATCAATGGGATCGAAGAGGCCGCAGCGGTTGACGGCGTCAAACACTTGCAACTGTTGATCAAGGCCGGCGATGAAATCGGGCCTCCCGAATCG
The DNA here is from genome assembly GCF_041583735.1 of Novipirellula sp. Taxonomy (NCBI): domain Bacteria; kingdom Pseudomonadati; phylum Planctomycetota; class Planctomycetia; order Pirellulales; family Pirellulaceae; genus Novipirellula; species Novipirellula sp. Next base: position 1,783 of record NZ_JBFHFD010000582.1, on the reverse strand, counting down.
GGGGCGGGACGTCACGGATTCGGCATCTTTGTGGGCGATGACATCGAGACCGTCGATGCGATTCACGCCGAATGCATCTCGAAATTAAAGATCGAATATGCCTAGTTTTCACGAACAACTTCGCGAAATCGACAAGACGCTGAACGAGCGTTACAGCGGTCGACTCAGAAACTTTGGCGATGACCCACGAACGCTGGGCTGGGACACCCAGGCGAGTCAAAAAGTGCGGTTCGCCATGGCGTGTCGCGAAATCGATGTCACTGACGCGTCGGTGATGGATGTGGGCTGTGGCTTAGCCGATTTCCGCAGTTACCTCAACGACTCGGGCAAACGCTGTGCTCGCTATATCGGTGTCGACATCAACCCCGATTTGCTTCAACAGTGCCGAAGCAAGTTTCCAGACGATACATTTCGCTGCGGCAACCTGTTGGTGGACGAATTGCCCGACATGCGAGCCGACTTTGCCGTAATGTTCGGCGTTTTAAATTTTCGTTTTGCCGAAATCAGCAACCTCGAATTCGCCAAGTCGATGATCACCGCGGCATTCGATCGCGTCGACCACGCATTGGTCTTTGACATGCTGACGACGGTACGCGACGAGGACTATCCCGAGGAAGATTTCGTCTACTACTACAATCCGTCCGAGATCCTCGAGTTCGCGTTTTCGTTGACGCCTCACGTCACCCTCCGCCACGATTACCCGTCGATCCCGCAACGCGAAATGATGCTCTGTCTGCGAAAACATGCCGATGTTTGATGCCTTTCGCCACCCGGTCCTGCGGCCCGACGAAGCTTCGCTGTTTGATCTCAGCGATGTCGACTGGTCAGCGTGGCACGACCAATTCCTCGCCGAATCCGACCAGTACGCGATCGCGAGTTCCGGAATTTGCTTGATGGATCCCTCGGTGATCACCGCTGCGGGTTTTCAAAGCACGGCGGCGAAACTGCAGCAGTCCAATCGTGCTTGGTTCACCTTGCAACCGGACCTGAACGCCGCCGATCCCCACCAACAACTACGCGAGGCCAAGGACGCAGGGATTCGCGGCATCACCTTCCACAGCTACCTGCAACACATTTCGGATGACCGATTTCCGTTGGTCGTCGAACTCAGCCAACTCGCTGAGGAACTTGGCATGTTTGTCGGTCTATGCACCGCCTATGGCAGTCGCCAAATCTATCGCTACGACAATTTGCGTTTGACCGTCGAAGTGCTCAATGCCGTGAAGTGTCCTGTCGTGATGTATCATGCAGGCGGCGCGAAGGTGTTGGACGCGATGTTGATCGCCGAAATGTGGGACAATGCCTACTTGGAAACATCGTTCTCGCTTAGCTATTGGTTGGGCAGCAGCATCGAGAATGACTTGGCGTTTGTGATTCGTAAACTGGGCAGCGAGCGAATTCTGTTTGGCTCGGATGCTCCGTTCATCCCACTAGACCAATCGATCCAAGACCATCAACAATTTCTACGTCGGCACCAATTCAACCAAACCGACAGCGACAATATTATGGGGAGATCATGCAGGCGACTGCTGAGCGAACACCAATGAAACCAACTGACTTCCCACTCTTGTTAGACTGCACGCTGCGTGATGGCAGCTACGCGGTCAATTTCCAATTCACCAAACGCGATACGATCCGGCTGTGCCAGGCGCTGGAGCAATCCGGTTTGAAGATGATCGAGATCGGCCACGGCTTGGGGCTCGGGGCATCATCACCGCGATATGGCGTCGCTTTTGAAGCCGACGAAGTCTACCTCGAAGCGGCTGCCGAAACGTTGACCCAC
>NZ_JBFHFD010000581.1:0-5587 GCF_041583735.1 Novipirellula sp. | reverse complement strand
GCCGCCGATGTTCGACACGCTTGGTGTTCGGTGACGATCGAGGAATACTGGATCGGCATCTCATAGCCCGCGAAGGGGACCATTTTTGCACCGGCGGACCGGTGCCATGCATCCAACGGTGTGGTGGAAAGCGAGGTATTCATGGCAAGTCCGCTAGGGGCAGGAGTGTCCATCGATTTTTCAGCACCGGCAAAGCAGCACAGATAGCTACCGCGGTTGCGTTAGTCAGGGGAAAGGCGGCCGTGATGTCAACGATCAGTGTGTGACCGACGGATGCCGATCAACACGCGTCAGTTTATACAGAACACCACGATCGAAAAGCCCCAAGCCGCAAATGCTTTATCGCTTTCGCCGCTTCTTCTTTTGACGAGCTTCATTCTTGCGTTTTGTCCCCACCCGTTCTTTGCTGTGTTTCGGACGGCCTGAGGACACTGGGCCCGCTTCTGAGGAGTGGTTTTTAACCAAATCAAAAAACAGCTGGCGTTCTTGAAGGTCGATTTTCGCAATTTGTACCGTTAATAAATCTCCCAGTCGAAAACGATTTCCGTCGCGGAATCCAACCAATTGCTGTCCCTGACGTTCAAATCGATACTTGTCATTCGGCAATGCGGCGACCGGCAAAAAACCGTCGACGGGAAGCTTGATGCAACGCGCGTGAATCCCGTCCGCAAAAACACGGCTGACGACGGCATCGAGTTTTTCGCCGACCTTCTTCTTCAAAAAATGAAGCAATTTTAACTCGATCAAATCACGCTCGGCCTGCTGGGCATTGCGTTCCATATCACTGCAGTGATGCCCGAGTCGCAACAACACCTGAAACGATTCATCCGGCGTTTTCTGGCCCTCAATCAGCTTCTGCACCAATCGGTGAACCGACAGATCGGGATAACGACGAATCGGACTGGTGAAGTGGCAATAGTGCTCCATATCGAGCGCGTAGTGCCCTTCACGCTGAGGCCCATAGACCGCCTTGTTCATCGATTTCAAAACCGAAAAGTTGACCGCTTGCTCCAGCGGCGTGCCAGCGACCATGTCGAGCACACGTTGGATCTCGAACCGACTTTCGAGCGACTCCACATTCAATCCTAAATCACGGACAAACACCTGCAAATCGCGAATTTTTCGTCGCTGTGGCGGTTCATGAATGCGGTGCAAGAAGTTCAATTCCAAATCATCCAACCACGAGGCAACCGCCTGATTGCCCGCCAACATGAACTCTTCGATGATTTGATGGCTCTCGGTGTTTTCCGACAAATGCGCCCCGCGAACCTTTCCCGATTTATCAAAATCCAATTTGACGTCCGGCATGTCCAACGACAACGAACCGCCCTTGAAGCGAGCCTTTCGCATCTGCATTGCAAGTGTGTGCATCCGTGAAAGCAGATCACAAATCGCATCGCCCCATGGCTTGCGCTGAGCATCGGGGTTCGCTAAAAACTTGTCGACTTGCTCGTAGGTAAACCGCTTGTCACTGAGGATCGCAGCGTTGTGAACTTCGATATGCGTGATCGTTAGATCGTCGAGCATTTCGATTTCGACCGTTTTGGTCAATCGAATGCGATCGGGCTGCAGACTGGCTAAGTGATTACTGATGATTTCAGGAATCATCGGCACAACTCGATCGGGCAAATAAACACTGGTTGCCCGGTTTTTGGCTTCTTCGTCCAGCACGCTTCCTTCGGGAATAAAGCTGCTGACGTCGGCGATATGCACCCACAGCCGCCAACGCCCCTCTTCACGCTCAAGCGAAATGGCGTCGTCAAAGTCACGAGCATCAAAGGGGTCGATCGTGATCGTCAGCAGCTTGGTCAGATCCTTGCGTCCCTCCGGCACAATCTCGTCGTTGAACGCATCGGCTTGCTCGCGTGCTCCGTCCAACACGTTTTCAGGAAAGTTATCGGGCAACCCGTACTGACGCATGATCGTCAGCGTATCGATTGCCGGATTGGTGCTGCTGCCCAAGCGCTCCAGCAACACCGCTTCGCCCCCGTGACCATCGTCGTCGGGAAACTCGACCATTTCGACAAACACCTTGTCGTCGTCACTGAGCGGCAGCCCGCGAACATCGCCGATCGAAACAGGTTGGCTGTAGGGAGTCCCGTCGAGAAATACCGCGGGCTCGCCGCGAATCATGCGAAACGTGCCAGTGAATTGGCGTCGAGCACGTTCAAGTATCTTGACAACGACGCCCTCTTGGCCTCCCTTGCGACTCGGCTGCAATTTGACTTCGACGATGTCGCCTTCGAGGGCGCCATGCGTCGAACCCGGCGGCACAAAAAGATGCTCGGCTATTTCGCTGTCGTCATCATGTTCGCCAGGGCGAACAAAACCAAAGCCCCCCCCCATCGCGCGACGGAAGGTGCCGCGAACATAATCGCTGCCCCCTTCGAACGCCCCAGCAGGAATCACTAAGTGATTCGATCCGTAAACCACGCGGCCTTCGATCACAAGTTGTTTGACAACTCGGCGAAGCTCGCGATAGCCATCGGAATCCAGCTTCAACGCGGTCGCGATTTGCTTGGGCTTGCTGGGGCGGTAGATAGACGAGCTGATATGACGAAGCAGCTGGTCGGTTAATTCGGGTGATACATCCATTCAGGAAAAGATATCCGATTGAGAGGTTCCGAACACTCCACCTGTGGAGACCGGCGGCCTCTTGCGACACAGAAAGTGCTCGTCAGGCATCATATTGGGCTGTAAAGCACCAAAACCGCTTGCGATTTTAAGAGAAATCGTGGAATGCGACAGCCACAAGGGTGCGATGCCGCGCGGTTAGAGCCTGGGGATTGAGAGATTAGACGCGGCGACGCGAGGAAAGGTTCGCTTTATTTGTGCCGCGATGGTTCCCCCCCCACTGCTGAAGACACCGTCACGTTGGATTACAATTGCCTCCCACTCTCCCAATCTCCCACCGAAAGCCGCCCCCAATGCGAAACGCCTCTGTCTGTCTGGTCCTCTTGCTACTCATCTCTTCGGCCCTCGCCGATGGCCCCGGTGACAACATCGCCGAGAACGTTCGCGCGGTGCCTCCCGTAGGAATCGAACTCAGCGCCGTCGTTCGAAACGAGCTCGATGGCAGTTTGGCAGAGCTGAATACAAAAATCGAGCAGCTCCGCAAATCGAAAGACCGGAAAGTACAATCGCTGTTGCCCGATGTCGAGATTTTCTCGCGAGCGATCCGAGACGCGGTTGGGCACCGCGAACTGTTCCACCAAAACGACCTTGGCAAAGCCCGCCAAGTGCTGGCCGAAGGTCATGCTCGCGCCGATGCACTGAAAAACGGAAACGCTCCCTGGACCACGCAAACCGGCTTGCTGGTGCGTGGATTCAAGTCGCGTATCGATGACACCGTTCAGCCCTACGGTGTCGTTGTCCCCGAGTCGTATGCATTCGCCGGAGCAAGCGAGTATCGAACGGATGTATGGCTACATGGACGTGGCGAACGGTCCACGGAATCTCTTTTCATCCACGAACGCATGAACCGCGTCGGACAAATCTCGCCCGCCAACACGCTGGTCGTGCATCCCTACGGTCGCTACAGCAACGCCTTTAAATTCGCAGGCGAAATCGATGTGCTCGAAGCTCTCGATCATGCCAAGTCGCAATACCGGGTTGATGAAAACCGCATTAGCATTCGTGGCTTCTCGATGGGCGGAGCAGGCTGCTGGCAATTCGCGGTGCATTACCCCAGCCAATTCTTTGCCGCTACGCCGGGTGCCGGTTTCTCCGAGACCCCTGAATTCTTGAAATCGTTTCAAGGTGAAACTCTAACCCCGACTTGGTACGAGACAAAGCTTTGGCAACTATACGACTGCACCGGATATGCCGCAAACTTGTTCAATTTGTCGACGATCGCTTACAGCGGCGAACTGGATATCCAAAAACAAGCCGCCGACATCATGGAACAAGCGATGGGCGATCAAGGACTGAAGCTAACGCACCTGATTGGCCCTCAAACCAAGCACGCGATTCACCCCGATTCGCTAACGACCATCGAGAGCAAACTTGCCAATCTTGCGGATCGAGGACGGGATCGGGCTCCTACGACGGTCGACTTCACTACCTACACGCTACGCTACAACCGATCGTTTTGGTTAACCATCAATGAATTGACCGAACACTGGAAACGTGCGACCGTCCACGCCACGTTGTCAGCCCCCGAAAACACGATTCACTTAACCGTCGATGGCGTCGGCGGTCTGCAACTTGACCTCGCTGCAGGGGACGCCCCATTCAATCTTCGCCAACCCGTGCAAATCGAGGTCGTTGACTTCAGCCCCAACAATGACAGTGAAACTTCCGCGAACCGGCAAATCCTGGTGGGGCCACGTCCCGAATCGGACCGATCATGGCAATGCCAAATCTATCGTGATGGCGATCAATGGAAAATCGGCTCACGTCCCACCCCACACAACATTGCAAAACGACATGGGTTACAAGGACCGATTGATGATGCGTTCATGGATCGATTTATCATTATTGCCCCCAGTGGCAAAGGACTTCACCCCGAGACCGACGCATGGGCAAAATCGGAATTGGATCACTTGGTGCGTGAGTGGCGGCGTCAATTCCGCGGCGATGCGATCGTCAAGCAGGATACTGAAATTAGCGACAAAGATATCGCGACGAGTCATCTGATTGTGTTCGGAGACCCCTCGAGCAACGCATTTCTCAAATCGATCCACAGCGAACTTCCCATCCAATGGAGCGAAGACCAAAGCAGCGTGAGGGTTGGACATGACAAACATGTTGACGCGGCTCATCACGCACCGGTAATGATCTACCCGAATCCCAAAAACCCAAATCGTTATGTGGTCATCAACAGCGGGTTTACCTATCGCGAATACGCCTATCTAAACAACGCTCGCCAAGTCCCCAAGCTTCCCGACTGGGCGATCATCGACATTCGCACTCCGGCGAACTCGCTGTGGCCCGGCAACGTTGTCGACGCCGGATTCTTCGACGAATCGTGGAAGCTAAAGTAATAAAAAAGGTGTCCGACACCTTTTTTCACCGCCAAACTACCCAAACCACCAAAAAGGTGTCCGACACCTTTTTTAAGGCGACACCTTTTTTAAGGACTTATATGATTCCTGTTAGCCAAGTGATTCGTCAGAGGCGGACGATTAAACCGACGCAATATTCGGACCGGGATGTGGACGAAGCAATCGTTCACGAATTACTCGAAAATGCGAATTGGGCCCCCACGCATGGGATGACCGAACCTTGGCGTTTCACGGTGTTCAGCGGCGATGCTCGAAAGCGATTGGCTGAATTCTTGGCCGAGACCTACAGGAGTCTGACGACCGAGGAAACGTTCAAGCAAAAGAAATACGACGGGATGCGAGTCAATGCAACCTGTGCTCCGGTCGTAATCGCGATTGGGATGAAACGACAAGCGAGCGAAAAGATCTCGTTGCTGGATGAGCTATTAGCGGTCGCTTGCGCCGTGCAAAACATGCACTTAACCGCAGCCGCGTATGGACTCGGCGGCTTCTGGTCGACCAATGTTGCTGCGACTAGTACTGCGATGCGAGACTTCATTGGGCTCGATGAGAACGACCAAGCCCTTGGTTTGTTTTATCTC
>NZ_JBFHFD010000580.1:0-5596 GCF_041583735.1 Novipirellula sp. | reverse complement strand
GCAGTGGGCTTTCGGCGGTCGACCAAATCGCTTCACTGGTGATCTCACCACTGGCACGCAATTGAGTTAGCGCTTCGCCCGCAGCAAACACCTCACTGCCGTCGACCTTGGTCACGCGAGCCAGTGCGATGCCGGGATCCGTCAAAGCCGTGACCACCTCGGGCGGAAACAAACCTCGCCGGGCCGCAATCGATCGATAACTGACCTCGATCGTTTCATCCGAGCTGGTCTCGTTTTTTGTCGCATTGGCAATCACGCCTGACGTCGAAACGATCAACAGGTCCGACGCCAAAATCGGCAACACCAAATGGCCTTCGACGGTTCCCTGGACCCATGAAACCACTCGCACGCGGCGAAGATCGGGCCCCGTCATCGCTCGCGCTAATCGCAGCGCGTCCTCGAATCCGGTTTCGCCCAGCGACGCTTGGCGATCCTTGTCATCACCCGCCGCGTAACGAATCACGACGGTCACGCGAGATTCATCAGTCGACGATTCTGCCAACCGATTCAGCTGAGCCAAAATCGATGCGGTGCCATCCGCCGTCAACGTGGCGGGCATGTCGATCACATACCCCACTTTGACCCGGTCCGCTTTGGACAGAGGAGCATCCGCATCGGCCGCCGGCGCCAAAGACGTCGCCAAGGCGAACACCCCAGCCAACAGAAAAGGCACGATGCCTCGCCCAAGGGCAACGCGAGCGGAAATCGTCTCGCCCCATTTGGTTGCATCTTTCATTGCTTCTTTTCCATAAATTGACGAAAGACCCCAAGGATGATATTGGTCTGCGATTTCCAGAGCTGCTTGGTTCAATGCCGCGTCTTTGATTGCCACAGCGTTGATAGCCGCGTAGCTCGGATTCGCCGCGTAGCTCGGATTCCTCGTTCACTGCTGAATCTGCAAAATCTTCTCAGGTCAATTATAGGACCAAAGCCAACCAACGGGTAACCAATCCACCAGCGTCGGAAGGACGAAATCCGGGGCTTGGCTGATTTCGCAAAGTCCCGCTTAAGAATTGTCGGTTTTACGCTAATTCCCAGACATCTGCTGGTACCGCTTGCGAAAAATCCGGCATAGGATGGACGTTTGCAAGCAGACACGTCGTCAAACGCGATGCTACGTCATAGGCATTCGAATGAAACAGATCATCACCACGGTACGTCCCCATCTCGCCGAACAAGTGCTCGCGAGCTTGCGTCGTGCCCCGCTGGAAGCACTCAGCGTGATGGAAGTGAAGGGTTACGGTCGCCAAAAGAGCTATCTGAACGAATACAAAGAGACCGAATATTCCCAGGCGTTTGTCCCCAAAGTGGAAATCACCCTGTGGGTCGATGATTCTCGCTGCGAAGAAATCCTGCAAAAGATCGTCTCGGTTACCCGAACTGGCCGAATCGGCGACGGGAAAATCCTTGTGTTGCCTGTTTCCGAGTACTTTTGACCGTCACTCTCTCGGTTTGCCCTTCCTTGTCCCCTTGCTTGCCAGAGCCGAGGGGACTGTGGCCGAGGGGACGGCCGTGACAGTGGCAAGCCCGTGACAACTGCAAATCGCTCGAAACTACCTTGACGCGGCACCCCCGGATTCTTTACTAATCGCTCCCCACCGTTTTCGCTAGCGCGGTCGGCTGAATCCTTTCTCTGGCCTGACCGTAATCCCCCCCCTTTCCACAGGATCGCAGATGTTCCGAATGTTGATGATCGGAGTCGCTTTGACATTGCTTCCCACCGTTGTTTCGGCAGCACCGCCGCAACATGCAGCGGCAACGATGGCGCCCGCGAACGAGGTCGTGCGTTATCAATTGAAGGATTGGAAGGCGAAGCACATCCACGATGCGAAAAAAGCCGATACGATCGCCAAAACGCTGAAAAAACTCGGCTGCGAAGTGAAAACCGATCAACACAACGGCCACTTGGATGTCAAATACCGCTGTCCCGAATGGCACGAATTGAAGCTTGATTCGCACGAAGACGCTCACAAGTGGGAAAAATGGCTCAAAGAATTCCATTTCACCACCGAACACAAACACTGAGAGAGTCGATTGAGTTCCCCTATTACCACGGCGCGTATGGCGATCGAAGCGGCGAGTTTTGCCAGCCAAATGGTTGGCGAACTGGCCAGTGGCGTATCGAAGGCGGTCGGGTTCGACGAAGTGCTGCAGAGCGGCTCGGCGGAAAATGAGCCCGTCAGCGAATCGAAACTGCGTGCGATGATCGATCAAGTCGCCGGTGCAATCCGCTCGCGACTCGAAGCAGCCGGGATCGGCGTGAACCCACCGGTCGAAGTCGCTGTCAGTGATCCAGGGCAAGCAGGCGGTAGCAGTTTGACCGTCTCTTCCCCCCACAATCGAGCGGCAGAGATCGAGTCAATTTTGATGTCGGAACCTAAGATCGTCGACCAATTGCAGCGAATTCGCACCGCGTCGAGCATCGACCGGATCGTGGTTTCGGACCGCAGTTGAGGCAAGTGGGTAAAATTGGATAGGAAACAAAATAGCGGCATTAGCCACACTTGACGCAGACGGCGATCAAAGCGAACATACCGCTTAGCGATCAAAATCGCAGAGCCGGAGGATAAGCGAATGGCTAGCAGGCTGATTCGAAATCAGTTGCCCGGTAACGGGTTGCGGGTTCGAGTCCCGTGTCCTCCGCTTTGATAAGACGCCCCGTAAGACCATGTGTTTTACGGGGCGTTTTTTCGTTGGCAGCGATTGTTTTTTTTAGTATCGATTGGTTGACCAGAGACCTGGGCGTCCCAACCATCCTCGCCCAGTGCCGCGATCCTCGCCCAGTGCTACGATCCTCGCCCATCTTTCCAAGCTGGCAGCGTATCACGATCCTCGCGTAGCTTTCCGAGCAGGCATCGTCGCGGTGAACGTGTCCTCCGCATCGCACGCACTTCCGCTCAACAGGATTCACCGCGACGAGTCAAACGTCCGTCTCACGGACAGGCTCTGGCAAGCCGTGCGGCAATGGCCTCGACTGGTTCAACAGGGAGACCTAGGGGGATCCTGACGATTTTGGCGGTTTGGGAAACGTGCGTTGCCAATTTGCAACGGTTGTAGCGTCAAATAAACAGACCAGGAGAAATGGCGAATCTAGCCGTCATGCAGATGAGCAAAAGTGTGTTTTTTTCGGTGTTTCGACTACTTTTTTCTCAAGTCTTGCCTACTCTTGAAGGTGGAACCCAAACACTCGATTGTTTGCGGGGGTGTGCTAGTACCACGCCTTGGTCGCAATTGGTACAAAAATTGTACGGTTGTGCCCCCACCTATGAAGCAATCCAGCGACTTCGTCCTTCGAACGAAAATAATCATGAAACGACGACTCTTCTCAACGACTCTCCTGTTGGCGGCAACTTCGACGATGTCGGGCGCGAACGTGGAAGCTCAGGATGCGTGCTGTTTTGAACCGCAGTACCGGTTGCAATGCGAAACCGTCATGCAACCCGAGACGGTCCAGCGAATGCGGCTGACCTATGAAACCAGCTATGTCGAAGAAGAGGTCACCAGTTATCGCCCCGTGCTGAAAACGCGGACCGAAGAACGTGAATATAAAGTTGCCAAGCCGGTCGTCGAAACCAATTATCGTGAAGAGCGCTACACGCTTTGGAAGCCGGTCGTCGAGACTTCGTATCGCGATGAAACCGTAACTCAAACTCGCTATGTCACCGAAACGTCCGAGCGGGAAGAACAGTACACGACGTATAAACCGGTCGTGGAAACGAGTTACCAACAACAACAGTACTCGGTACAGCGGCCGGTTACCGAAACTCAATATTACGAACAACAATACGCGGTTCAGCGACCGGTCACCGAGACTCAGTTCCAGACTCAGCAGTACACCACGCTTCGCCCCGTCACGACGATGCAAACGCAAACCGTCGATGCTGGCGGCTACGTCGCCCAACAAGTCGTCACGCCTGGCCAATTGCAATATGGAACGCAGTACATTCCAAACGCCTACGCGACCCCCGGCCCACTGGGCATCTTTGCTCGCGTTCGTGGCGCCTATGCCGTCACGCCGATGATGACGCCACCGACGGTGCAAACGCAAATGGCGTATCGCCCGAACTACATCCAACAACAAGTTGCCCAAACCAGCTACATGCCTGAGGTGCAACAAGTCCAGGTGCCGGTTCAAGTGCAACGCATGCAGACCGAAGTCATGACCCAGAAAGTGCCTGTGCAAACAACACGCATGCAGACCGAAATGGTGACACAAAACGTCCCTGTGCAAACCACGCGAATGGTCGCAACGACCGAAGTTCGCAAGATCCCCGTGGTGGTTCAGCGTCCAATCACGGAAACCACGACTCGCAAGGTCCCCGTCGAGCAGCAACGTTGGGTCGCCGAAGAACAAGTGCGCAAGGTACCTGTCCAATCGACTCGCATGGTTTATGAAACTCGTCGCGAGCCGGTGCAGGTTCAGTACTATGAACAGGAAGCCTACACTCACAAAGTGCGCCGTCCCGTGACGGTGCAAAAGTATGTGCCGTACACCGAAACGCGAATGGTGCCGAAACAAGTAGTCCAGCGTGTTCCGCTTTCGTACTACGACCCGTTTAGCCCCGCGATCGTTAGCGGCTATTCGTCATTTTCGGTACCGAGCACGATCAGCAGCTCGCCGATCATCAGCACTCCGTCGGTAAGCTCGTCATCGGATTCGCAACCGACCGAAGCGCGTCGTCCGGCGACCGAAGAATCCAATGGACATTCGGTGCTGTCGCCTGCGAAAGAGGACAGTGAGATGGACGAGCCCAAAACTCGCTTAAAAAGCGTTGAAATTGGGCCACCGACCAATTCACCCAGCGACACCGATGCGAATGACACTGATGCGAATGATACCGATGCGAGTGGTGATGCGGAATCCAGTTCCGAATCGGCAGCAGATCCTGAAGACGAACAGTTGCTTCCGCCCCCGTCGCTGAACGCCAGCGAAGCAGGTTTCCGAATCAAATGGAATCCCGTCTACGCACGCGAAATCTAATTCGGTGATCGCATTGTCGTCACCGACTTAGTCGTTGGCCCTTCAGGCGGCTTGCAGCACGCCGTGGTTGGTTTCTAACAAACCATCTTGCATGCGGTAGCACACATCCGCTTTCTCTGCGATCGCGTCATCGTGCGTGATCATGACGATCGTCAGATTGTCGTGCTGGTTCAATTCCACCAGCAAATTGAGGATCGATTCGCCCGTTTCGGTATCAAGATTCCCGGTCGGCTCATCGGCTAGTAACAGCGAGGGATCGGTCATCAAGGCTCGAGCAATCGCCGCGCGTTGCATCTCACCGCCGCTCATTTCGGCCGGACGATGGGTGGCTCGGTGTGCCAGCCCCACGCGATCGAGCATCTCTTCGGCACGCGTGCGAATTTCTTTTCGGTTGCGGAAATAGCCCCACAAACTTTGGCTGATCATCATCGGTGCTAACACGTTTTCGAGCGCGGTTAACTCGGGCAACAAATGATAGAACTGAAAGATGATTCCGATGTCATGGTTGCGATACGAATCGCGTTCGGCTCGCGGGGCGTTGTCGATTCGCTTGCCTTGGAAGTAGATCTCGCCGGCATCGGGGCGATCCAGAGTTGCTAACAGATGCATCAGCGT
>NZ_JBFHFD010000579.1:0-5606 GCF_041583735.1 Novipirellula sp. | reverse complement strand
GTGCCAGAACCGGTTCGCACCGGCGGCATCACCGTTGACAACTGTATCCTGCACAGCGGCGGACGGATCCTGCCGCACGCCGTGGGTGTTTGGATTGGTCACAGCAGCGATAATGCGATCACCCACTGCGACGTAGCCGATTTCTACTACACCGCCGTCTCGGTGGGGTGGCGTTGGGGCTACGCCGAAAGCGGTGCGAAACGCAACCGCATTGAATACAACCACTTGCATCACATCGGATACCGCATCCTCAGCGACATGGGCGGTGTTTACACGTTGGGGCCAAGCGAAGGCACCTCGGTCAGCCATAACGTGATTCACGATGTCTATGCAACCCGTTACGGCGGATGGGGACTTTATCCCGACGAGGGCAGTTCCAACATCATTTTCGAAAACAACTTGGTCCACGACGTTCGTGACGGAGGCTTCCATCAACACTACGGCCGCGAAAACATCGTTCGCAATAACATTCTGGCGTTTTCCGAAGAAGGCCAAGTCGCGGTGACTCGCGCCGAACCGCATTTGTCGTTCACATTCGAACGGAACTTAGTCTACTTTGACGACGGTCGGCTGCTCGGTTACTCGGGTTGGCAAAACGGTTCTAAAGTCGCCATGAACCATAATCTGTATTGGCGTTCCGGTGGCCAAACGATTGACTTTGCCGGTAAAACGTGGCAGCAATGGCGTGACGCCGGACACGATCAAGATTCGATCGTTGCCGATCCGATGTTCGTCGATCCAGATAATCGCGACTTCACGTTGCGAGCGGGGTCGCCAGCAGCCAAGATTGGTTTCGTCCCTTTCGACACCACACTTGCCGGGGTTCAAGGCGACCAAGCATGGAAGGATCTCGCGGCTGCCACCAAGTTTCGCGAACCCTACGTCGTCCCACCATCGGCACCGATCGACGTGGACGACGATTTTGATACCGACAACCCGGTGTCGCTGCTAGGGATCGCGACGTTGCAACAGGAAGGACGTCATTCGATGATCGGCGTGGTCCCGACGCCGCAAGGAAACGGACGGTCCTTAAAAGTCCAAGACGCCGCCGATATGAAAGCCGTGTACAATCCCCATTTCTATTGGCAACCCGATTACACCGAGGGCAAATCGCGTTTGAGTTTCCGTATCCGTTTACAACCGTCCGTGGCGGTTTCCTGCGAATGGCGTAGCAACACTCGGCCATACCAAACAGGTCCTGTGCTGCAGTTCACCGATTCCGCGATCACCAGTCGCGGACGAAAACTGATCGACATCGACGCCGACACGTGGGTCGACGTCACGATGGAAGCCCCCCAAGGCAAACCGAACAGTCAATGGACGGCCACGTTCGTGTTGCCCAATGGCGATCGCCACGTGGTGACCGATCTAAAATGTGCCCCCAATTGGACCGACACACGATGGGTTGGATTCATCGCAACCGCTCGCAGCGACGCCGCATTTTTCTTGGATGACGTCAAAATGCACAACGAATAAGAATGCGTTGTTACACCGTTCGCCCATTCGCAACTTCCTGCCTCACCTTTGCTTTCCCTCTCCACACTCCGCTGTCCCTTTCCGATCCGCCAAACTGATGAACCATCGAATCGCTGCCCCTCTACTATTGGTTGCACTCGCATTGCTTTGCGTTTCTGCATTCGCTAACGCGGAACCGCTGCAAGATACAGACGCGACTCCATCACACGATGGCGTCATTTTCTATGTCTCGGCCGATGCCGCGTCCAACGGCAATGGCACTGCGTCGTCTCCGTTTCAAAATTTGACTCAGGCACGCGACGGGATCCGTGCCGCGCGTAAATCGGGCGACCTAAAACCGAATCAATCAGTGACCGTTCAAATCGAACCCGGCGTTTATCGGTTGAGTGCTTCGTTTCATTTGACCGCCGAAGATGGTGGCACCGCCGATGCCCCGGTCGTCTATCGGGCGATGCAACCGGGCAGCGTGCGGATCCGCGGCAGCATTGCACTTTCCCCCGCCGCATTTTCCGCAGTGTCCGACGATGCAATCCGCTCACAACTTGACGAAACGGCCCGCGACAAGATCCTTGTGTGTGATGTTTCAACAAAAGCTTCCGCTGCATTCCCACCTTTGAAGACCGCGTTTCGGGGCGTTCCGAACGCTCCGTGGCTGTATGTCAATCGCCACCCAAAGCCGCTTGCTCGCTGGCCGAATCTTAATACGCCCGAGCAGGGTTGGGCTAGTTTCAGCAAGGCGATCGATTCGGGCCTCGCCGAGCCGAATTCCGCAGACGCAACACGCCAAAAGCCACGCGGAGGATCCTTCGAATTTAACGATCCTCGTCCCGCACGCTGGAATCTCGAAGCGGGAGTGTGGTTGCAAGGATATTGGACCCACGATTGGTACGACGAAGTGATTCGCATTGATTCCTATGACGATGCGAACCAAATCATCAAACTTGCTGCCCCGCATAACTATGGAATCATGGCGGGCACTTGGGGCGCCGCGAAACGTCGCTTCTTCGCCTTCAACACGCTCGCAGAACTCGACTCACCGGACGAGTGGTACATCGATCGAAATGCTGGAAAACTGTACTACTATCCCGAATCCGATTTCGCAAGTGCCTTTGTTGAATTGGCAACCCTCGACCAACCGCTCTTTCGAATTGACAACACCAAACATGTGAAGTTTCATGGGTTGGCCCTTGAATACAGCCATGGTGACGGCGTTGTGATGAAGCGTGCTGAATCGATTGAGATCGCGGGTTGCGTGATCGCCAATCTCGCCCGTGGTGGGATTTCGATCGACGGATCCAACAACACCGTTCGATCGTGCGACCTCTATAATTTGGGCACGGCGGGTGTTTCGCTCAACGGCGGTGACCGCAAATCGTTAACACCCGCAAACAATCGCGCCATCAATAACCATATTCACCACTACGGGTTATTCCAACGATCGTACGCTCCGGGGATTGGGGTTCACGGTTGTGGACAAATTGTCACGAACAATTGCATCCACGATGCGCCCCACAATGCGATCCAGTATAGCGGCAACGAGCATCGTTTCGAACGCAATGAAATCTATCGCGTTGTGATGGAAACCGGCGACTCGGGCGCGTTCTATACCGGCCGTGATTGGACCAGCCAAGGCAACATTCTGCGTCACAACTACATCCACGATCTCGGAGGCGGCGATTCGACTCACGTCAATACCATGGGCGTCTACCTGGACGATTGCGATAGCGGTGACACGGTCGAAGGAAACGTGTTCTTTCGCGCCGGCCGTGCCATCATGATCGGCGGCGGTCGCGACAATCGCATCCTCAACAACTTGGTGATCGATTGCCCGATTGGAATGCACCTCGATTCACGCGGCATGACTTGGAAACAATGGAACAGTCCCACGGACAACAGCTGGCAACTCGAGCGCAAAGCAAAAGAAATGAATTACCAGGCACCGCCTTGGAGCAAACGTTACCCCACGCTCGCAGTGATCATGGACGACTCGCCACGAGAACCACTTCACAACGAATTCAAGCGAAACATTTTTGTCAATTGTTCCAAGCAGGTTTGGAATTTTGACTCCAATGTCAAAAAGGTCTTAGCAAAATTACAGATCAGCGATAATGTCGTACTGAACACCCACGGGACCGCTGATGGCATCGCGATGGCTCCCGATATCGACGGTTTCAAAAACGTTGCCGGTACCGATCAAGAACCGATCATGATCGGGTTTGCCCCCGAAGACGAAACAGCACTTACCCAAATCGATGACACCCGAGTTCGTGCCGCCGCGGCGTCGTTCCAACCGATCCCATTCGACACAATCGGTCTGACCAAAGATTCGTTTCGCCACGCCATTCCGTAAGTCTCGGCTTGACCTCGGCAAATTTCTGCCGCACACGCCACTGCCAAATCAGCTAACCAATCTTCCCACCGAGATCACCCATGAGAACGCTCGCTGAAAACTTGAAATTTCTGTCAATATTTGCAACCGCATTCGTGCTGTCGGTGTTCGTCGCGAACGCAGGCCTGGTTTGTGCCGACAATCCAACATTCGCTCCGGTCAAAGCGGAACTTGTCCGTCCTCGCGATGGGCTCGGCAACGTTTTGGCGAAACTTCGAGAGGGAAAACCGGTCCGCATCGGCTATTTGGGCGGTTCGATTACTGCGGCCAGCGGATGGCGGGTCAAAACACGAGAGTGGTTTGCGAAAGAGTTCCCCCAATCCGATGTCTCGGAAATCCACGCTGCGATCGGGGGAACCGGCAGCGATCTCGGTGTGTTTCGGGTCGAACGGGATGCACTGCGGCACAAACCCGATTTGCTGTTCGTCGAATTTGCCGTAAACGACGGCGGCGCGGCCCCCGAGCAAATTTGGAAAGCGATGGAAGGCATCGTGCGCCAAACCTGGGCCGCCAACTCGCGGACCGACATCTGTTTTGTCTATACCTACCGCACCGGTTACGAAAACGACCTGCGAAAGGGTTTCAGTCCGCGTGCGGCATCGGCCATGGAACTGTTGGCAGACCACTACGGAATCCCTTCTATCAATTTTGCCAAGCAAATCGTCGAACTCGAAGCCGCAGGCAAGCTAGTGTTTCAATCCGACGAACCCGCCGGTAACGGAGTGATCCCGTTCTCAAAAGACGGGGTTCATCCGCTTGACGCTGGCCACGAAATTTACGCCGAAATCGTCGCCGATGCGATTCATCAGATCAGCAAAACATCCGAGCCGATCGATCACGAACCCAAACTCGAAAAGCCGTTTGTCGAGGATCATTTGCAGGCCGCCAAAATGGTGCCGATCGCCAAGAAAATGCTCTCGCCCGAATGGAAGCAACTTGCGGAAGACGACACGCTGTCGAAACGTTTCGGGAATCGTATGGGGACGTTGTGGGAGGCCACCGAACCAGGCAGCAAGTTAACGTTCCGGTTCCGTGGCTCTTCGGTCAAACTGTACGACTTACTAGGCCCCGATGGCGGCCAATTGATCATCACAGTCGATGGCAAGCGGATGCCGAAAGTGGTACCTCGTTTCGATAGTTACTGTACCTATCACCGGATCGCAACGGTTCAGGTCGCCGGTGGACTCGATCCAAACCAAGTTCATACGGTCACGGTCGAAGTCGACTCGGAGCAGCCTGATCGGCAAAGCGTCGCGTTCCGTCTAAAAGATCCCGAGGTCGAATTGAAATCGCCGAAATATCAAGGAACGAACGTTCGGGTCGGCCAAATCCTGGTGCTCGGCGACATCGTACCGTAGGCATCGTACCGTAGGCATCGCCGGCACGCGAAGTCACCAACGTCGATGGCATTGGGCCGCAATGCAGTAGCGAAAGTCTCGCGTGACTTTCGTCGGTGCGGCAGACGAATTGGAGGGGGGGGGGACCGAAACTCTTGGCGAGTTTCGCTACATCTACATAACGTGTTTCGCTACAGGAAACGCACGCTTTCACCAAACGACTGTGCAGCGTGTCCCGCTTAATCGACGACCTTTGCAAATGCGTCGCGGAAAAAATCGAGCATTTCCGATTGTGGATTCCGCTTGCCTGCGGTCGACGTGTGGACGTACACGTTTTTGATTCCCAGTTGATCCATCGCCTGCTGCAACTGTTTGCCAAAGTTCGGGTGATGGATAAATTGTCC
>NZ_JBFHFD010000578.1:0-5607 GCF_041583735.1 Novipirellula sp. | reverse complement strand
TGCAGGGGCCAATTCATTTGCTCGACATTGTTGCCGATTCCCACTCGGAATGCGAGAGCGGGGGGGAAGCAAATGAGTAAGAGATTAGATTTGCACGACGGCGCGGCCGACCATTTTCCCTGCCAAAATGGTTTCCACCAACGATGCCAATTGGTCCATGGAATAAATCTGGGTCAGCGAATCAAGATCATCAAGCTTCCACTGCCCCGCTAGCCGCTGCCAGATTTTCTTTCGCTCGGGCATGGGACACATCGCCGAATCAATGCCACACAGTGTGATTCCTCGCAATAGGAACGGGAACACCGTCGTATGCAGCTCGTTCCCACCGGTTAGCCCACAGGCGGCAATGCAGCCACGGTACGAGGTGCTTCGCAACAGTGTTTCCAACATTTTCCCGCCCACCGAATCGACCGCTCCGGCATAGGCCGCGCTCAACAACGGCCGATTGCTTTCATCCACAAACTCGCTGCGAGAAAGCACCGTGTCGACACCGCGTTGTTTTAAGTTCGCATGCTCACTTTCTTTGCCCGTGACCGCGGTGACGGTGTACCCCAATTTCAGCAACAACGAGATCGCCAAACTCGCGACACCGCCGGTCGCTCCGGTCACCACCACGGGACCCGATTCGGGAGCCACCCCGTGGTCGATCAGGGCGTCCACACATTGCGCCGCCGTAAATCCAGCGGTACCAAGCGCCATCGCTTGCAGGGGCGTCAACGTATCGAGTAATGGCACGGCCCACGAACTCGGTACGTCGATCTGTTCGGCCCAGGCACCGAAGTGCGTCACTCCTAATTGATTTCCGGTCACAATCACCGCGTCGCCTGGCTGGAACGAGTCATCCTCGCTTTGCATCACTCGGCCAACGGCATCGATGCCGGGGATGTGCGGAAATTTGCGGACGATCCCCGGGTTCCCCGTTGCCGCCAGCGCGTCTTTGTAGTTTAGTGACGAGTACTCGACCTGAATGCGAATCCGTGGCGAGGTCGTTTCTGCCGCGTCAAGAATAGAGGTGGGTTGCTCGGCAAGCGAAGCACTGACTTCCCCCGATTCGTTTTTCTCAACCCAGAAACATCGCATCTTTTCTACTCCTGTTGCGTCAGTATGACTTGTTCACTATCGGACCACTGGACGGAAACTTGAAACCGAAGCTTCGCCGATGTTTGTAACAGAGCCACCAAAGATTGCAATTCAGCAACACGACGCGACAACTCGGTCAACTGTTCCGCGTAGGACTTAATTGCAGTCCGTCGAGGCCGCAGAATCCGCCGTCCATCGGTGTCGGCGCGATCATAGATCGCTTCCACCTTGGCTATCTGTTGCTGGACGAGATCCGCTTGGCTGAGCAGCACGTTGGCAAAATCCGCCAACCCCGCTTCGGTAAATGTCTGCCAAGCAAAGGCGGGGTCCAATCGCCCGGCGACGCGAATTTGACACGCCAATTTGGTCGTGCACTTAATGTCAAACCGGAGTCCGACTCGCACATTCTCGTTGTCTTTGAGCGCCAATACGGCAATCCCGCTGGTCCGTCGCGGCGACGCCGGATCAATCGGCTCGATCCATGCCTCTTCCACCTCGTCAGGCAAGTCAAACCCAATTTTCAACCTTGCAACCTTCGGTGGTAGCAATCCATCCAAGTCCCAACTGGGATGAAAATCGGATTTGTCAAACGCTAAGGCCCACGCGTCCGCCTCGATTCGTGGCCGAAAATAGATCACGTTACCGGTGGTGTCTCGCAGTCGACCGTGCAGCAGCAGACTCGATTGAGAACTCGACTTGGCGGTGTCCTTCCATTGAAACACGAGTCCGTCGGATTGACGACTGAGCAGCGCAAGGGAAGTTTGATTGCGAGTGTCGAGAAGATCAAACACAGCAGCGGAATCTGCGGTCGCCGCGGGACGGCGTTTCATTGCAATCGAAATCGGCAGCGGAAATTCGAGCGTAAGCCGGTCCAGAACCGCATCGGGGACCGCCCCATCCCCAATCGGCTGCGATACCGCCGTATCGTTGATCGCGGGAAGTTGAAACGACTGCACTTTGACCGTCCGCACGCTTTGTGGCGACTCGGGTGCTTCGGTTTCGGGATGGGTTGCTAATGCATCGGCCTGGGGAACATCTGCATCACCAACACGGATTGACAACGACGATTCATCAAGGGAAGCCGCCGCAGAAAAATCTCTATCAGCGACCGAATCCGGTTTGGATGATCGCGCGGACGATGCATCGACGGGGCGGGGTTGCGGCGCTGTCTCGAATGGGGACGAATTCATGGCCGGAACCAACGAATCGAATGGTAACAAGGATGTCGATTCGGCAAGCGAATGATCCAAATCCACCGCCGGATCGGTCATCGCAAACGACTCGAGTGTCTGCGGCGGTAACGGATCGCCAGCCCTGCCAACGTCTGTTTTCGTGGCAAATTTTGCTCCGTCACCAACCGAAACTGCGTCGGGTTGATGAACTCGAGGCGTCAATCCAGCAGCGTCTGGCGCGGCGGTCATCTGGGTGTCGGCCGGATCGGGCGTGATTGACGAACGCCCGGCTAGCCACCATGCCGCCAGCAAAACCAGACAGCCTGCCACGACCGCGATGGCAATGTTCCGTGTGGGCACCGACGATCGACGCCCTCGTTTTTTGGATTCAGTGCCGGCAGACGCCGCGTCGTCGCCCACAGTTGGGTCGCCGAGAGTTGTGTCGTCAGCGACCTCGCTAACATGCACGGTCAATCCGGAGGTCGTCGACGGATCGCGTGTCGGCTGTTGTGGCGACCACTCGCCGCAAACCTGGTTGCGAAAATCGGCTAGCCGCCGCTCGTTAATGGAGTCAACGTTGTCGGCCGTAGTGGACACCGAGGCAATCGGATGATCGGGCGGCGACATATCGGGTGCCGATGGCCTCCAGCGAACTCCGACGGTACCGTGCGAATCGACCAACCAATCCGCTAGATCGATCGGAGGCAGAGACTGTCCGGTGCGTGAAGCGATGTCATCGGCAATCGCTCGAGCTTGTTCGCACCAGATGTCGGCGATATCGGGGGGCGGTGGTCCGAGACGTGCGAGGATGTCGCGAACCGACTCGGTGGGCGAGGAAGACACGCAGCGCGAGGAAGGGAGATGACTCATGCCGAGATCTGCCATTTCGGTGATCGATTCTTCGCTGCGGCGGAGCAACCGTGGCGAAGAGAAAGTCCCACGCTATCGCGGATGATAGCAATGATTGGTATTGACCGGAAAATTTTTCCTGAACGTATCTGCCGGAATAACCAAACCTTGGCGTCCGGTTGTGCCGATAAATCCGCGTGAAGGAGTTATGTCGAACGTTCCAGAATCGTGATTTTTCAGGATTCAATGTACGGCATGAATTGCTTCAAAGCCAATCGAGGGGGAAAAAGGTGGGCTTGATTTTGATCGTCGCGATAGCGCGTCGAGAGGGATCAATTCTACCTGAGGCTGTTGCGGCGAGGGTCGCGGCAACGGTCATCGATAGCAACGGTCCAGTTGGTGGCCCGTCATTGCTTCGTTCCCGCTTTTGACACTCCGGCTTTTCCATACCGGCCGATAGCGAGGCGGCGATTGCCGCGGAGACGTTTGCAATGCACCGAATGATTCCAATAAAAGCGACCTGTTTAACTCTGTTTGCCACAGCGGTCTTTGCGTTTTGGGCTGGTCTTCCCGAAGCCAATGCACAACCGCCCCGCGTGGTGCAAGCCGACATGGACTATGCCGGCAGCGGCTATGTCACGCCTGCGGGCATGGTGCCGCCGACGATGTACGACGGAACTGCGATGCCACTGGGCATGCAGAGCGGCGTGATGCCCGTCGGCTTCAACGGCCCCGCTTGTGATAGCGGCGGTTGTGATACGTCGTATGGCAGCGGCATGCTCGGCGGCTGTGATGGCAGCTGTGATGGCGGCTGCGGCGGCAATTGTGGCTACGACGGCGACGACGAATGTGACCTCGGAATCTTCGGGGGCTGCGGATGTGGTCGTTGCTGTATGCTTGGTCGCGGCGGACTGTTAGGCAGTATCGGCCGAAACGCAACCGCTTGCGGCGGATGCGGCCGCGAAGGCTGCCGAGCCTGGGGGGGACGCACCAACCTTCGCTTCCTGTGCATGTTTTGTCGTGGCGATGGCTGCGAAGCGTGCCAGTTTTGGGGCCGTGGCTATCTGCGAGGTGCTGTCGGATGCTTGCTTCCTTACAAAGACGCTGGCAAATGTGCTCAACGCTGGTACGACCTGTCGGCCGACGTTATGTTCCTCAGCCATAACAACGGCAATGGAAACCAAGTCATCACCACTCAAGGTATCAGCGGCACTCCGGTTCTGAACATCGGTGATGCCGACAGCGATGATCTCGAAGCGGGGATGCGATTGTCGGCTGCTTTCATCTTCGGAGCGGGTGGCAATCTGGAATTCACCTACATGGGTGGCCAAGAGTGGGACGGACGCGCCACCGTCAATGACCCTAACGCTCAACTGTTCTCGGTGATTAGCGACTTTGGTGTCACACCTGCAGGCGGATTTGATGATACCGACCAATCACTCAGCCAATCGATTGGGACGGAAAGTAGTTTCGACAGCTTTGAACTGAACTATCGCCGCCGCACCGTCGGTCCTTACTGCCGCTTTCAAGGTTCGTGGTTGGTGGGGCTTCGCCACATCCGCTACGACGACCGCCTGACCTACTCGACGATCGGGTTGGACAACAATGGTACCGGAACGGATCAACGCTTCTTTACCTCAAGCGACCGCAACAAGAACCGATTGTTTGGCCCGCAAGCAGGTTTTGACCTGTGGTACAACGTGATGCCCGGAATCAATCTTGGCGTCGGTGCCAAGGGAGCTTGGATGCAGAACGATATCAAACGTAATTCGTTCCTCGCCTTTAACTCCGAAGCCGCCGGTGCCACCCCAGGCTCGGTACAGTTCAACGACGGTAATCAAGACACCACCGTGATGGCTGAATTGGATGCCACGCTGCTGTATCGCCTGAGTCATTCCTGGACGCTTCGGTCGGCTTACCATGTGATCGCGGTGGACGATGTCCGCTTCGGAACTCTGGACGCCCAAAACATCCGCAACTTCTCGGATTCGCTTCCTGGATCGACCCCAGGACCGAACCGAAACCAAACGGACCAATTGGTGATCCAAGGTTTCTCGGTCGGTGCCGAATACATCTGGTAGTGTCACCGGAACCACTGCATCCCCATTATCAAAATCCCGCGAATTCGTTCGCGGGATTTTTTTGCATGCATGCTCTCGCTTGGCTGCGAAGCCGATTCCGTCGGTGGTAGCAAATTCCCAAGTTTGCTAAGGCAAGCAAAATTCTGCTTTTGAACTTCAGCCGATTCGCGTCAAACCGGACCGCAAACGCCGCAAACCGCTGAACATCTGTCTCCACCCAGCCTGCCTTCCACCCGTTTGAAGTAGGTATTCTCAGCGAGTAAGGGCTGGCCGATGTCCATTTGGACCGATTTTTCGGGGCAACCGGAACTTCCGTTGCGAATGACGCGTCCGAAGTGCAGCGTTTCGTTGACACGTCTAAGGGTGCAATTAGAATCGCAACTCGTCCCTTTTCCCCTACGCCCCTCTCATTCGCGTTCTCTTTC
>NZ_JBFHFD010000577.1:0-5615 GCF_041583735.1 Novipirellula sp. | reverse complement strand
GATGTGGATTCGCGATGGAGAGCTGTTGGCACTGGCAAGTCACTTCCGGGCTCCTGGTTATCCGGGGGAAGGACTCAGTTTGGAGGCTTTTCGTTGGAATGCCACCGATGGCGTCTGGGAAGCGCACGGAACCGTCCTCGACGATACGCTCAATAACTTTGCCCCCAAACGTTTGCCTTCGGGCGAATACATGATGACACGCCGCGATCACCAGCGCCGCGTCTCGGTCATGATTGGCGGCGTCAACGCATTTAACCAATGGCGCACTTTGCCGCTGGCCAGCTACGGAAAGTCCGGCCAACCCGAAGAACCGTATTGGTACGTGCTTCCGGACCAGAGGAGCATCGTGGGTTTGATTCGTGACAATGCGCGTTCGGGCCGATTCCTACGCACGTTCTCGACAAACAACGGGCAAACATGGAGTCCGATTGTCGGCACGAATTTACCTGATGCTACAAGCAAATTTTTCGTCCTTCGCACGTCGCGAGGCTACTACGCCTTGGTCTCCAATGCCAATCCGCGAAGACGCGATCCGCTGACGCTCGCGATCAGTCGCGACGGACTGGTCTTCACCGACCTCTTTTATTTGATCGGTGGACGACACCTCGACTATCCCCATCTGATCGAGCACAACGGTCATTTGTTGATCGCATTTTCAGGTGCGAAACAAACGATGGAAGTGCTGAAGGTATCGCTGGACGAAATCGACGCACGGATCTCCGCCCCGTAACGTTTTGCCCCAGCTAAGAATTAGGATTTGTCAGTAGTCGTCGAGACTTTCATTTTCTGCGATGACCGGAACTCTTGACGAGTTCCGCTACCTCAGTAAGAGAATCGACGTTATTGGAGCGTCGATTGCATTGCTCTTGCTTCCCACCATTCCCGCACACAGTTGGGCTGGCCAGAGGCCATTGCATGTTCTCTCAGGGTAATCGCCGTTTGTGCGACACGGCCGAGTTCAATGAGCATGGTCGTGCCATCACTGGTTGGGGCAAAATGAACTTGATGAGTCGACGCTGTTGCACCAACGGTGATGTTTATCGTGCCTGTTTGAAGTTGGTCCGTGATCGAGACATCGACCTTCGCCAAAATCTTCAATCGAGCAACGATCGCTGACAACATGCGACGTGGAACGTGTTCGCGATCCACCACGTCACCGTCGATCACATACTGAATAACAACCACATCTGGCCGAGCAGTCAAGATCACATGAGTCGCACGCATCTGAATCGCTTCGGACACAATCAAATTCACCAGTCGAATGACCGGAGCGTCACTGGGTGACGAAGATTCCTTCACGGTGCGTTGGCGGCGTGATCGCATCGGCGATGGAGTAGGAAGGGGCATCGATTGAATCATGCAAATGTCGTCATCTTCGAGCATACCATCGATAATGATCTCGTCGGACAACCCCAATGATTCGTCTGAATGTAATTCAAGATAGTCGTCACTGGTTTCTGTAAAGTCGATAGCAGTATCGGTAAACTCCTGCAGCATTGAATCTGCCGATTCGCCTTCGACTTGACCATAGTGCAGGTTGATACTTTGCAAGATGGCGTCGGGGGAAGCGATCATGGTTTGAATGTTGCGGTTGAGAATGAAACGCAATTTTTCGACCGTTTCCAAGTCGGTCGGATCGCTGACCAGGACCGTCAACGTGCCGCCTGACTCGCTCAGCGGCATGACTCCGTTTTCGCGAGCGACCGATTCAGGAATCAGTTCGATCACTTCTATCGGTATTTGCGTGTGTCTCAAATCAACGTACGGCATCTTGTACGATTCGGCTGTGACCTGGGCCACCTCCTCGGCAGTGGCGTACTGCATACGCACCAATGCGTTGCCAACATTGGTGGACGTCGAACGGGACAGCGCCTCGGCCTCGGATAATTGATCCATCGTCACGATGCCTTTCTGAAGGATCAAATTAGCAAACTGCTTTGGCAACACGGGTCCGCCCGTTGGTTTCGAGACGGACATCGAACGACGTGCAATGGGCCGTGCAGCGGATGGTTGACTCGGCAACGAGATTAAGCGATCGCGCCCGAGCGGTGCAGAATGCATCGGTTTCCAGCCTTCGGGCAACTCAACGGGTTGGTTGATTGCATGCGTAGAGCCTTTCGTATTGACGCGTTCCGATTCGTCGACTGCAACAAACGCAGTAAAGCGAGAAAGCACTTGCGTTTCGAGCGAACAACGAACGATCTCTTCTTGCAGCAATCGATCCGGAGCCGATTTGCCCGCAAATTCATCTTCCAGTTCTCGCAAAATTGCACGCCCCCACATCGAATGCAGCAAGTTGACCAAGTCGCTAGATAAAGTCACCGTCTCCGCTTCGATGGTTTGGCTCCAAGGCTCCCCGCTAGCCAATGTTCCATGCACTGCGATTCGAAGCGACGATGGTTGTCGCGACCGACCGTAGATGGAAAGAGGGCGACCGGGATATAGAAGCGTAGGGTTGGCAGGGGCGATTTGGGTGATCGATCCAGTATCGTCGACCGCTTCGATGCGCAGATCCGTGATCGATGGGGATCCTATTTCATCCCCAAAACGCTGCATGATTTCATCAAGTCGTTTTTCTGACTCCACTCCTTCGTAGATGCCGCCCGTAAATTTGGCCAATCGTTGCAATACGCCCGCGTTAACGGCACGATCGATCCCTAGGCAGAACAGACGAGGACGCTGTGATTTGGGTACTTCGCCGAGTAATCGCAGCAGTGAATCTTCGCCAGTGATCTGTCCATCGGTGACCAAGACGATTGACGCGGAACCTCGGCCATTTTCATTTGACTGAAACATCTGCAAGCCATGTTGGATCGCCCGCCCCATTTCGGTGCCGCCGCGTGAACGAATTCCCGCCAACCAGCGAACCGCCTGATAGCGGTTCGCATCGCTCGCAGTCTGCAACGAATCGGAATGAGACCTTTCGGACGGTGATTCCATATTGTTATCGAAGGCCAAGACTTGAAACCGGTCGTTCGGCCCGAGCGTGTCGATCAAGCGACTGATCCCACGACGGGCTGCTTCCATCTTCCAACCCGACATGCTGCCGCTGCGGTCCAGCAAGAAGACAACGTTTTTCGGCAGATCCGATTTGCGCGACGTTGGAACGAGGTGAATCGCAAACGTCCCGCTGTCCGGATCACACAACAAGGAACCAACCACTTTGGATGATTCGATCGGCCCACGCAAAATGAAATCGCGATCGACCTTTTCTCCCGGACGAATCTGAATTCGACAAGATTTCGCGACCGATTGGTCGTCGCCGTCCGATTCAACGACGACCGCGTGCAGACTGCTACGAATCTGGGACGGCCAATCCGCATGACCGCCTAAGCCACTGTCGTGGTTGCCAGGCTGGACGTCGACTTCGATTGAAAGATTTACAGGGCTAGGAAACCCTGGCAACCACGTTGGCGGCGTGACCGTCGACGCGTCAGGCACTTGATCGGTGTCAACGGCAGTGCCATTTCCCACTGACGCTCCCGGCAACGGGAAACCTGACGTATATCGAGGTGCGACAACCAATGGCATCCGTAGCGTCCATTCGCCATGAGCAACGGCAAGGTTTCCGATCGTTTGGATGCGAACTTGGATCGCTTCGCCAGGCGGAATGTTCCCGACCTTCATCGAAAAAGTTTCGCCACGATTTTGTTCCAATAACGCCGCTCGGTGACCTTGATGGATTGCACGCCGGTAATCGGACCGCGCTTGGCCACGTTCCTTTAACTCGGCACGCACCAATCGATCGGCTACCCAGATCTCACATCCCACCACAGCTTGCTCGCCTTCGATCGGAAACACATAGGTCGCTTCGATGCATTCGTCGAATGGGTTATAGAACGTTTGTTTGATCGTCGTTTGCACCGCCAATCCGACCACGCGACTGCGGTTAGCCAGCTGTTGTAGCGGCAAGTTGCCAACATCGGTCTTGAGCGATCCAAAACCATTCTTCACTTCGGAATCGTCTATTTCGTCAAGTCGCGGCAGCGTGAAAGAAGTCATGGTAACAGCCTCCGAAGAGAAGAAGAAAGTCAGGACCGAGCATCATGCCGAGGTGTTGACGGGGAAACAATCAAACTCTGGCGAACCAGTTCACTGATCAGCGATTCAGCCGCAGACTGCAATCGCCGAAGGCTGGCGGCGTCGACAACTTCCGCACTGGCGGTCGTATCGATGGATAATTGGACCTGGGGGTGCAAATTGATTCGCAGTGTCTGAGACACCTCACGGGCGGACGAATCTTCCGGCGGTACCCCTGGAGCTGAGGGCAATGCCGCTGTTCGGCTCCAGAATTCATCGCTGGCATCAACATCCGTCGATTTCTTCGCAATTGCGGATTGCTTGTGCGATTCGCGCAAGTAGCTTTCGGCCTGCTTCCAGAAATCGTTTGGTAATGCCGCCAGCGATTGCAGCTCTTTGGGCGGCAGCCCGGTCAGTCGCTGTTGGATATCTGACAGTGTTTTGTTGTTCGCCTGCAGTCGCTTGATCGCGACCAATTGCATCACATGTTTTTCGTCGTAAAAGGCGGTGCGCCCCCGCATTTCGGCGGGACGATCCACCAAACCCAGCGTTGTGTAATAGCGAATCGTTCGCGTGTCGGGCACAGCTCGCACTCGCGCGGAAGCCGCCGGAACATAGTCTGTGTCCTGCAGCGCCCGAGCGACAAGTGTTCGCAATTCGGCCATGGAAAAAAATGGGTCCATGCCTCAATGCTAACACTGTCATATGCCAGTGTCAATATTTTTACTGTCTTCCTGAGGAGGCTCACGGGAGCCGGGAATTGTTGGGGGACAATCGCGCCCGCCGATGAAGCGAAACGCTATGAAGCATTTTAATGTGAGCAAATTACGGCATTTGCGTTCTTTAGCGACGCTCGCCAGAGCGTGGACAGACGTGAATCGTTGCCGTCCAATACGTGTCAGACCACTTTCTAGCAAAGGTAGCTACCAGGAAATGCTTCAGAGCTTTGCGTTTCAGCGAGTGAGCAGCCGGGGACCGCATCGTGCCCGGAATCTCACGGCTCATCGCAGTGACGAGGCTCGTGATCGACTAATGCGTCGGGGGCGGGGGAATGGCGAGATTTTGCCGATCAAGCTCGAGCGGAAAATCAGAATGCGGTGTTACGCCGGGGAGGGGCGACCGTAGTAGTAGCCTTGGCCTAATTGAAACCCGAGATCGATACAGGCTTGCGATTCGCCTTCGGTTTCAACGCCTTCGGCGAGTGCCAAGATGTCCAGATCGCAAACCATGTTGACAAGGTTTGACAACATCTTGCGTCGACTCTCGCTGGCAGTATCGATTCCACGAATCAACGAGATATCAAACTTGACCACATACGGTCTGGCTTCGACCAATTCGGCCAACCGTGCTTGGCCGGAGCCAAAATCGTCGTAGGCGAGTCGGATATTTTGTGACTCGAGGACTTCGACAAGATCGTCCATCACGGCGCGGTTGGTCACCGCGGACTCGTGAATTTCCAGCACAAGATTCGCGTTGCCTGCCATCTCGCGTGCTTTGATCAGCGATTCAATTAAACCTTGAACGTCACCGATTTCTTTGGGATGTGTATTGACGAACAGCATCGGGCTTTCAGGAAAATCGCGTCCCACACGAAT
>NZ_JBFHFD010000576.1:0-5620 GCF_041583735.1 Novipirellula sp. | reverse complement strand
TCCGATGTGATCCCCTACCACGCGAGAACCGGCACCCCGGTAAATGTAAGTCAACTCGATTTCAGGGTGTCGATGCCATTTCACAGGCGAAAGTAGCGTGGATCGATCGAAGCAGCGAAACGACTCGCCCACCGGAGGAACAAGTTTCTCGTAAGACGGTTTCATGGAAATGACACAGGGGGAGGGCAATTACCGTTTCACGCCAGGATTGACTTAAAACTGTACATGTTGTGCATTAGAGGACGATTGCGATCGGTGAAAGCGCACATTGGATATCATAGCGGTCCTTGGATGTCTCGAACACCCATGACCAGAGTATTCTGGGTGAAACGCCACAAGACTCTACAAACCGGATGCGTTAAGGCGTCCTTGCAATACAAGTGTTAGCGAATCGAGACGTCGCTGTGGGGGTGATTCAGCTTCGATGCCGCGGCGGCGTCGAGTAGAAAGGTGACATCACGATGCTCGCGCAAATAGGTCGCCGGCACCGAGTTTGAGATCGATCCTTGGATGCTACGCTCGACGATTGCCGATTTATGCTGGCCAAAGGCAAGCAGGCGGATGCGACGCGAGCGGAGGATCGTTCCGACTCCCATGGTGATCGCAAGCCGAGGAGTATTTTCAAGGCCTCCGAAATCTTTTGCGGCGTCCGTGCGAGTAATTTCACTTAGTCGCACCAGTCGCGTGGTTGATGCTTGTTCGGACCCAGGTTCGTTGAAGCCGACATGCCCAGTGCGTCCAATGCCGAGCAGTTGAAGGTCGATGCCGCCAGCGGCATCGATTAGGTTTTCATAGCGTTGACAGTAGTCATTCACCGATTCGGTGGACACCGTTCCATCAGGAATATGGATGTTCTCGCGTCGAATATCGACGTGATCAAATAGTTGCTCGTTCATAAAACGAACATAGCTCTGTGCGGCGCACGGTTGCATCGGGAAGTATTCGTCCAAATTGAATGTGACGACGTTTTTCCACGACAGCTCTTCTTCGCGATGCAGTCGAATCAGCTCGCGATAAACTTGAATGGGGGTCGATCCGGTTGCTAGTCCCAAAACGCATTGTTCACCGTTGTCGGTACGCTGGCGAATCAGCGTTGCAATCTCGGCTGCCACCGATTTACTCGCATCGAGATCTTCCGCAAACACACGAATTTCGATGCCACTGTGGACCCACTGGGCGACGTCGATTTCGTTTTCGGTCGGTTGTATTGACAAGTTTTTTTCCTAAACGCGTACGCGGATATCGCTATCAGACGGGGGTGCGAACTTTGTCGCTGTGGCGGGGACCCTTGCTTTTTCGGCGGAGACCTATGCATTGACTGCTGTCGCTGTGATCCCTTTTGCCGTGCACTCGCCCTACCCCGATGCTGTTTGGAAACCATGTTGTCTGGAATCGTCGGGATCACTCGAGTGCGATGAATTAATCTTAGAAGTTGAAGGGGGCAGATCCACACCGGCACTTGCCATTTGTGGTACTCAGTGTGCGCGCAAGTGTCGCGTGGTGACCCATTTCGCAAATTTGCCGCAACAGTGATACAATCACGTCAGTCCTGATTTGCTGTGTCCCACACTAAAAAGACGGAGCGAGCGATGGTTTTGCACCGACATCCGTGCCGAACGAGATCCGCGATTGTCCCCCTTGTTGTGTGGGATAATGACGCGTATCGGAGATCATGGGCACGTTGTCGATGCATCCCGATCTTGGAGACACGCCATCGCCCCCCGAGCGAGGATCCCGATGGGGGCAGTGTGCGCAAAGAGGCTATCATGAACGGCGGTGATGCGCATCCCCTATTAGGAATCCCACATTGTGGCGCAAAGATAATACCAGAAATGGCAACCGAACGTGAGGACAGCGGCGGTTAAGGAGAGCAAACTACGCAAGCGTCGGACTAAGAACATTACGCATCCTAAAGGTACCGAACATTGTCTAGCATCGAAAATTGCACTCAACGCAACGTTGCACTAGCGTTGATGGCTCATCCCGATGACGCGGAAATCACCTGTGCGGGGACCTTGATGCGTTTGGCCGAGATGGGGTGGCAGACTCACATCGCGACGATGACCGCAGGCGATTGTGGTTCGCTAACAGGTGACGCAGCCGAGGTGGCTCGTATGCGGATCGCTGAAGGGACCGCAGCCGCCCAGCTCGGGGGAGCAACCTTTCACTGCTTGAACGAACCCGACGGACGGGTCGTCTATGACCGAAACGCATTGCAGAAGACGATCGATCTGTTTCGCGCGATCGCACCGACCTTGGTGATCACGATGCCGATGTCGGACTATCACGCGGACCACGAAATTACCGGCCAACTCGGTCGAGCCGCAAGCTTTGTTTTCGCCGCGCCAAACGCCTCGACACTGCCTTTGGTTCCCGGGTCAACGGTACCTCACCTTTATTACTGTGATGGCCATGGCGGGACGGATCGTTTAGGCCACAAAGTGGAACCGACGACGTGCGTTGAAATCACGGATCAACTCGACCGAAAAACCAAAATGCTGGCCTGTCACGCGAGCCAGCGGGAATGGCTTCGCGTGCATAACGGGATCGACGAGTATCTTTCCACGATGCGTTATTACAACCAAACGCGTGGCAGTGAGTGTGGAGTCCAGGCGGCGGAAGTTTTTGTCCAGCACACCGGCCACGCGTATCCGGCGAACGATCTGCTCGCTGAATTGTTTCCGTTGACATCCTCGTGCCCAGGCGAAATGAAAAACACACCAACTGCGACGGGATCTTAGCGATCCCATATCACGCTGCGACTAAACGCGTTGCCACGAAAACAAGCTCCCCCGCTTTGACAAATGGTTCCCCAACAACTCGCGACTCTGTCCCTTCGAAAACCTCTTATTAGAGAAGAACGATGAATCCTGAAAGCGAGCATTTTATTCAGTACGGTCTGGTCAACGATATGTTGGCCGTACCTGAGCTGATCCGCAATTTTGATGCGAATCACATGCGGTCGATGGCGGATGCAATCGTTGACGCTGGCAATTTGATGATTACGGGTGAGGGGTCGAGTCGTTTTTTTCCCGCAAAACAAGCGATCACTTGGGCGCGTAAGCAAGGATGTTCGATCGGGATCCATGTTGAATCGGCGCTGCAAGCGATGGAATACAATCTTCGCAATTGGGCAGTTTTGGGACTTTCCAATTCAGGCCGGACCGCCGAGGTGATCGAATTGTTTTATGGATTGAAATTGGATGGCCACTCCAAACGATTTAGTTTGACGTCGTTTGAAAACAGCCAGCTCGAAACGTTCGCATCGT
Organism: Novipirellula sp.; assembly: GCF_041583735.1. NCBI lineage: Bacteria > Pseudomonadati > Planctomycetota > Planctomycetia > Pirellulales > Pirellulaceae > Novipirellula > Novipirellula sp. Next base: position 2,351 of record NZ_JBFHFD010000576.1, on the reverse strand, counting down.
CAGGCTGCGTCTTGCAATGTGGCGAAGAAAACGCGGTCGCTGCCACCAAGAGTGTAATCGAACAGGGGCTATTTCTACGGGCGCTGCTAGAACACATCCATGGCACCAACTCGCTGGCGAATCGCCAATCGCAGCTAGCCGACGCGGTCGAAACGGCGCTGCTAAGTGAGTTGCCTGCCGATCTGGTTTGCAGTGTCTCTCGAGCCAAAACGGTATATTGGGCGGGCCGCAATGACGGTGTTGCCGAAGAACTGACACTGAAGACGAATGAGATCATTCGTAAGTCGGCCGATTTTCTTGACGGCACCTATGCCGTTCACGGCATCGAAGAGGTGATGGGGGCCGAGGACGTGTTGATTTGGATCGAACCGTATGCCGCAAGCGAAGCGAAATTTAAAAGCGTGCTCGAGCGTAGTGTGGGCATGCAAATCATCGCGATCGCGTCGCGGCCAACCTGTTTTCCCACGATTCAGATCCCCAATGCAGGCGATTTGTCAGGGTACGTGCAAATGGCGGCCGGCTGGAACCTGTTGGTCAATGTCGGGTTAAAACTTGGTGTCGATGTGGATACTCCGCTGCGTGCGAGAAAAGTTGGAAATGCATTCGCGCCACAATTCGTGTGATCGATCAGTTTGCTAAGAATATTGCCAAAGTTTATTGAGCATCTTTGTCTTTAGAATTTGAAGAAAGTAACGTAAATGAATTCGTCTGTTCGAGGGTTTGATTTTCCGCCTGCGATTTGTCGAGGACTTGATGTGATCGATTGTTGGGGCGACTCACCGCACTCGTTACGAATCGCGGCAAAAGCGGACGAAGCGTTTGTTGGCAGCGAAACCGACGCACGTAGGTGTCAGTGTGTAGCGAACACTAATGGAGCCGTAGCATGAAGGCACTGGTAAAACGCGAAAAACAACCGGGACTTTGGCTCGAAGATGTTCCGATGCCAACGATTGGAATCAACGATGTGTTGATCAAGGTCGACCGGACCGGGATCTGTGGCACCGATGTGCACATCTACAAATGGGATTCGTGGGCGCAAAAAACGATTCCGGTACCGATGGTCGTGGGTCACGAGTTTGTTGGCGAGATCGTTGAAACCGGTTCAAACGTTACCGATTTTTACCCCGGCGAAATCGTCAGCGGCGAAGGGCATGTGGTGTGTGGGCGGTGTCGAAACTGTCTAGCGGGGCGACGACATCTGTGTGCCGACACCAAGGGAATTGGGGTGAATCGGCCTGGAGCCTTCGCTGAGTATATTTCGTTGCCCATGACAAATGTGTGGCATCACGACGCTTCGGTCGATCGCGATGTGGCCTCGATCTTTGACCCCTTTGGCAACGCGGTGCACACGGCATTGTCGTTCCCGGTATTAGGCGAGGATGTATTGGTCACTGGCGCAGGTCCAATTGGTTGTATGGCGGCCGCAGTGGCGAAACATGCCGGCGCCCGACATGTCGTTGTCACCGACGTGAATCCCTATCGATTGCAGTTAGCGGAAGCGATGGGAGCGACACGCACCGTCGATGTGCGAAATGAACAACTCCGTGACGTGCAGAAAGAAATCGGCATGAAAGAAGGCTTTGATGTCGGGCTGGAAATGTCCGGCAACCCCGCTGCCTTTCAGGATATGATTGCTCAAATGAGCCATGGAGGCAAAATCGCGATGCTCGGTATCCCATCTGACGAAATGGCAATCGATTGGAATACCGTCGTTTTCAATATGTTGACAATCAAAGGGATTTACGGGCGTGAAATGTACGAAACCTGGTACAAAATGAAGGTCTTGGTGCAAAGCGGACTCGATCTCTCACCGGTCATCACGCATCGGTTTTCCTATCAAGAATTTGAGCAAGGATTTGACGTCATGATGTCCGGCCAGTCGGGCAAAGTGATTTTGAATTGGAGCTGACAAACAACCCAACCAACCTGTTCCTCCTTTCGTTTAGACTCGTAACCTATGTCGTGCATGAGTTGCGAAACCGTTTATTCCCTACCCTCTTTCGGAGAATCTCATGACGGCCAATACAACCCCGAGCCAAAACCGCAGCAAACCGGCAGCAGTGTCGAGCGAGCTTAATCCCAGCACGCCAACGCGTCGCGACGTGCTTCGCAGTGGTACCGTTTTGTCGGCGGCATTAGGCACCGCAGCATTGGGCGGTAGCGCGATTGCACCTCAGATGCTGCACGCAGCTTCGGTGTCGGATGATCCGAATCGTGTGATCCGTATCGGTATCGTCGGAGTCGGCGGACGAGGAACGGGAGCCCTCAACGACTCGTTGTCAATCAACGACAACATTCGCGTGGTGGCGATGGCCGATTTGCAGCAAGAGAATTGCGAGCGAGCTCGTACG
>NZ_JBFHFD010000575.1:0-5631 GCF_041583735.1 Novipirellula sp. | reverse complement strand
TCCTCCCACAGGACTGTGATGGCAAGGTGCAGCGAAGGTTATCGGCCAGCGACGGCCAAAAGTGCAGCGACCAACCCGATTGCGACAATCGAAAGTGCGGTAATCGTGGCGGCGCGCTGTAGGAACCGCTTTCGCTTGATGGCTCCGATTTGCCGATTCCCGTAGACCTCGGTTGCTACCGAGGCCGAGTCACCGGTACGGCTGTTTGCAGAGGCCGAGTCCATGGGCAGCCTTGCGGCGGAGTCGCCGAAGGGGGTGTTGCGAGCTGCTGCGGCTGAAGCCGCGACGCTGCGACCCGACAATTCGGGTAAAACGTCGATCGCATCTCGCCACTCGGCCCAGCCGTCGCGCCACACCAATGCGGTGGCGGCCACGCGGCCCTCGGTAATCCATTCGCGAAACACCTCTTCAGTGGCGGGACCATATTGGCCACCACTGGGTGGGCGGACGTACCAAGTCGATTCACCGTCAAACAACGCACTCGATGACTTGCCGCGTTGCTGCGTGTCGGCCGCAGCAGCGACTGCAACGTTCGCAGCGATATCATCCCCCGAAGAATCCGATGAAGCGGCAGCAGCCTTTCGTTGCGGCGGCTGACTTTGCGGCTGCGGAGCACCCGACTGGGATTCCGCAGCTACAGGCGCCGGCCTCATTTCGACGGGAGAGGATTTGGCGGAATCCTGCAAGGGAATACGGAATCGCGACGCGCACGAGGGACACACACCGCGTCGGCCCGCGAGTTCACTCTTAATATTTAACTGCTTATTGCAAACATGGCAGGCGAACCGGATGCCCATGTCAGTCCCTCGGCCTCGCACGACTAGATGGAAGAGAATCAGCAACGGCAATCGGCCGTCGGCTCTCTATCATAATCGAATCCGCAAACACGCGTGGGCTCGCCGTTGACATTCCTAGCGGAACGCCGTTCCGCTAGGAAAACCACCCGGTTCGTGCCAAAGCAGATGGCGCCCGACGCGGGGCCTCGTCCGGCGGTGGTGGTTTTTAGGGATGGATCATCCACCACACACGATGCAAGATCAGTGGCTCGGAATTTTTCTCCGCCACCATCTTCTCAACCACCTCGTTGACCGGTTTGGGAACCTTCTGCATTGGCACGAGATAGGCAAGATGGTTCACCTTTTCGTCCAATTCGTCAATCAATGTCAACCATTGAACCGGAGGTCCGACGGCTTTACCAGGAAACTGCTCAATCGTGATGTCCGCTTTCGCGGTGACCGCATCGCCCGGACTTTTTGACTTGGTTTTGCTGTCGGTCGTGTCAAGCGTCTGCGCCAAAAGCAGCGTTTCCTTGTGAATCGCATCGAGGCTGACGCCAACAGAACGATTGGCAAATTGAACGCGTTTGGATACCGGCAGTGACGCGTGCTGTGGCGCTGCGGCCGCAAACGCGCCAACGAGCATGTTGCCGTGATCGATATCGGCTTGACTGGACATCGCGATTTGATCAGCACGAAGGGCAACCGGAACCGTTCGCCGAGTGGTCGAGGTGGAAACGATCAGTGCCAACGTCCTGGCAATGTTAAAACGTGAATCGATTAAATCGTCGACTAATCGTCGCTCAAGCGAACCGAGCGATTCGGTGTGCGGAGGCGTCGATAAATCCACAACCGAGCCGCGTAGCGGACGTCCATGAATCATCCGCCACATCGAATTCACCACGCCGCGAGCCAGTTCGCGAGACCCGATGACCCGTTGTGACCACTGTTTCAAATCCATCGCTGCGGTGTCACCCGAACCAGCGATCCAGCCTGCGGGCACACCCGCTTCGACCACCTTCTGACGACCATCCAAGGTCTCGAAGAAAACGAGATCGTCGGAGGATCGGTCCGTCGTGACGGAAAATACCTTTTTGTTCTTTCGATTGACGCTCCGCTCTAGTAGTCCAGCGAACGCCCAGTATTCGCTCTGCGTGCCCCGGCTTTCAATCACCGAGTCGTGGCATTTGATGCAGCGAACGTCGACATTCATCGTCAACGTCGCAAAACGGCGAGCCAAGGGATGAATGCCATCGATCGCGTTGGCCGAATACCAGTGCAGCGAGTTTGGGCCGTCGCCACTGATCCAAGCCGCCAAGGTTTCATCAAACGGTTGTTCCGAGTCAAAGCAACTCGCTAGTTCGCTTAATAGCGATGTTTGGCTCTCGGGATCAAGTTTTTGGAATCCTCCGTCGGTCACCACGTTTATGAATTTCTGAGCGGCGCCGCGGGCGTTCTCAGGCTTCGCAAGAAACGATTGAAAGGCGGTCGCCGATTCGATCGCGTGTTCGGGGACCTCGGTTCCCAAAACGTTCGAAATTCGCTCGGCGATCTCGGCAACGTCTGCTTCCTGTGCCGCTTGGATGCCAAGCGATGACCAATAGTCGTGCAGGTTGGTGTCGATTTCTTTTGCGACCAACGTCACCGCCTTGCGGTTGTCCGGTGCGATCGATGGCACCTTGGTCACGGGAGCCTGAATTTTTGGTTGCTCGATTTTCGGTCGTGCGATATCGTCCAGCGGATCTTCGGACGAAGACTTCATCGCTAAGGGGATCCCCTTCAGCGGTTTTCGTTCCACTGGTTTGGGCACAACGTGAGAATCGGGTGCGATGATTGGCGTGGTCGGCGCTGTCTTTTCATGAGCAAGTTCCTGCGGAAGCAGCGCGCGGCCTGGCTCACCGTCGAGTGAATGTGTGCGGTTTGAATCTTGAGCTGTCAACGAAGTGTCGACCGAGGTGGAATCACGTCCCATCCAAACCATCAGCAACAGTGCAGCGGCAATTGCCGCGATCGTGGTCGCGATTTTCCATGGGGCGTTTTTCCATAAACCCAGTTTCCATTGGGAAAGGGGCGTAGGTTTCTCGGCAACCGCCCGGCGGCGCGTCGCTCCGACTTCGACCCTCAGCGAGCCCGATGAAGTCAACGATTCAGCACACAAGTCGCCCTGAGAAGGCGTTTCACGCAGCCGACGCAGGATTTGCTGGGACAAATCGGGAGCGGGTCGGCCGTGTAATTCGGCCAACATCGCGTCAATCGCTTGTTCTTCGTGAGGGGAAATTTTTCGGTTCATCTTATCGATTCTTAGTGTGCAGCTTCTCCTCGACACAATCTCGGAGCTGCTGCTTAGCTCTTTGCATCAAATTCCGTGCACCATGATCGGAAATTCCAAGTGCCGCCCCGATCTCGACCCGGCTGATGTCATCTCTAAAACGCATTTGCAGTGCCGATTGTGCTCGCTCGGTTAGCAATTCCATGCAATTTCTTAACGCATCAATGGCAATATCGCCTGTCAAATCCTTGCCCGCCCACCGATTCCAGATCTCATCCAGCACCGCGGGCTCGGCCACGGTTTGGACACGACCGTGTTTGCGGTGCCGCGAGACGAGTAGATTGTACGCGGTGCGGCGCAGGTAGCCGGCGGTCGCAGCGTCATTGTGCTGAGTAAAATTGCCTTGCCGCAAGACACGTAAGAATGTTTCTTGGGTCAAGTCGTCCGCCGTCGCGCTGTCGCACCCGAGCATCCGCAAGTACCGCCAAACGCCCCGTTGGTGACGTTCGATCAGTTCGGCGGGCTCCAGATCAACATGGGGATCACAAACGCTCGAGGTCGTGGTCGAGCTACGCAGCCCCACATCCGCATCGCTGAGATGACTTGCATCCGCCGCGGAACTGACTTGTTTACGTTGCGATCCATCCGACTTTGGCACTGCGTTAATTACACAAGTTCGCGAATGATCTTGCCACCACCAGCAATTTTCATCGGTCGACCATTCTTACTGGTAAAGGTTTTTTCAGTCGAAATTCCAAGTCCCTTGACCACGGTGGTCATTAGGTCTTCGGAACTGAAGGGCTCGGTTTCTACGGCCGAACCATCACGGCTGGTTTCGCCCACGGCCAAGCCGCCCTTGATGTCAGCACCTCCGACCACACAAGACCAGGCACGTGCGAAGTGGTCGCGTCCCGCTCCGGCATTGATGTTCGGCGTGCGTCCAAATTCACCCATCCACATCACCACCGTGTCTTGCAGCAATCCACGTTGGTCCAAATCTTCGACCAATGCACTCATCGCTTTGTCGAGGATCGGCAGCTTGTTGTCTTTCAGTGTGGCGTGAATATCACCATGATTATCCCAGCCGCCAAGATCGACCTCGATAAAGGGGACCCCGGCTTCGACCAATCGGCGGGCCAACAAACAGCCTTGCCCGAATCCGTTGGTGCCATAACGCTCTTTCACTTCCTCGGGTTCTTCCGCGACTTTGAACGCTTTCATTTGTTCGCTGGTCATCAGGTCGAACGTCTTTTTAAGGACTTTCGAATGCTCGCTCGCAGGTAGATCTCGAGTGCGTTTGGCAAAATCTTGCTCGATCATGTTGAGCGCCGCCATCCGCTGCATCAACCGCGAGTTCTCCATACTCATCTCGAGATTGCGAATTCGGCCGTTGCTGGTCACCGAAAACGGAGACCATGCCATGCCCAGGAATCCCGGGCCGGTGCTGGCGCCACCGATCGATACAAACGGCGGAATCTCTAACTCGGGCCGCTGGTCAATTAGTTCGTGGGACAACACCGATCCATAGCTGGGGTGTTCGATATTCGGGTTCGGAACGTAACCGGTGTGCATGTAGTAACGGCCACGATTGTGATCCGCTTCGCGAGTCGACATGCTGCGGACAATCGACATGTGCTTCATTTGCTGAGCCATCAACGGCATGTGCTCACAAATTTGCATATCGCCGGTCGTCGAAATCGGGCGGAATGGTCCGCCGCTGCTGGCGCCCGGTTTCAGATCCCAGATATCGATTGTCGAGGGACCGCCACCCATCCACAACATGATCGCCGAACGTCGCTTCTTCTTTAGTTCGTCGCTGTTTGCGTAGATCGAACCTCCCATCGTGTACGCTGCTGCGGCAGCGGCCGATGAGCCGGCTAGGTGGCTCATGAAGTGACGCCGAGTCATCCCCGCCGGGGTGTACCATTGATTCATCATCTCAAACGTGCCTTTCAATTGCCTTAAAACTAAGCCGAAAATTTTGGGGTTGGGGATACAGATGCAGGTGTTACAGGTTGCCGTTAGTGCTGCATGATAAATTCGTTGGTGTTCAAAATCGCCCACCAAATGTCTTGCAACATCTCTTTTTCATTCCCTTTACGGGCTACGATCAATTTGCCTGCGATTGTCATCTCGTCTTTGCTTGGTCGCCGTGCCAAGCCTGCCATGAACAAATCGGTCAAACGATCTCGAGGCGATCGCCCGCTTTGCGAAAGTTGATCCAAGAAGCTGCCGGGTTTAGTGCTGGTCGCGTTTTTGACCAAATCGCCGTTGAACAACATCAACGCTTGCGGAATCGATCCGTTAAATGTGGTCGCTTCGTCACCTTCATCAGTGCCAAACGCTACGACAAATTGTTGCATCCACTCGCGACGCTGACGCTCCTGTTCTTCGTAGCTGCCGCCACCTCCGGCGTTGGTCGAAGTGACCAGCGATTGGTAGAGTTGTTCCGCACTCATTTGACGAAGATAGAAACGAGAGAACTTGGGCATCTCGCCAATCGTAGGATCGTCGATTTCATTGGCCGGTCCCAACAAAGCCTTCAAGTTGTAGGGGCGACTGAGCGTGATCCAGGTGATTAGTTGT
>NZ_JBFHFD010000574.1:0-5638 GCF_041583735.1 Novipirellula sp. | reverse complement strand
GCCCCAAAACAGGACGATCCACCCGGCGGCGATGGTCATCGATCGCTTCGCGGAAAGAACGAGCGTCTGTGGGGGAATCCACTGCAATCGAGGAATTCGGAAAGCCGGAGGCCGCATTCGCAACCGGCGGCTCATTCGCTTTGGGAATGGCCGAAGTGTTCGGTGTGGTGGTGTCTTTGGCTGGCACAGGAATCGAGAAAAAAGTATTCGCCCGTTTGACACTTTCGGGATCGACCTTCTCGAGCTCCTTCAATGCCTCGCTCGCGGCGGGCAGCGGACAGGCACGCAAGTAGTTCACGACCGGGACGCGAACCCAGTTATTGTCGGGATCCGCCTCGAGGAAGAGCTGCTTCATCTTATCGATTTGGCTCCAGTCGCTCCAACGTGCCAGATCGGGAATAACCAGATCCGCCAGATCTTTGCGGTCCAGCACATGGTGCAGTGATTCCACAAGCGCACTTCGCGCGATCACATCCCCTTCGGTGCCATGGAAACGGATCGCCATGATTGCGGCGTAGGTATCCGCATAGGGAGCCTTGCTGTTCTTCAGAAACAGTTCGTCGATCACGGAGAGCCCTTTTTCACCCGAGAGCGTTAGATAGCAAGCCACCAACGCATCGAGCCCGCTACGGGTGCTCTTTTGAGTGCTGCGAAGTTGTTCTTCGAGCATCGGCAGGTCTTTTTCGTCGCCGCAAACCCCCAACATGGTCAAATACAGTCGTCGGCGATCCACCGTGGCTTCCGGATCGTTGATCCAGCTAACAAGTTCGGCGTGGTCAATTTCTGGTGCGAGTTCTTTGACAGCCGAATAGGGGGCAATCGCGAATTCGTCGTAGGCGTCTCGCGAGAGCATTGTTTCTTCGTCTTGCAGGTAGTCGTAGTAAAACCGCAATCGAGTGACGTCATCCTCGCCCGCCAATTTGGTGACCTTCATCAAATAGGCTTCCGCGCGTGGCGATAGCGGCAGGCAGGACCATTGCATGTTGGGGGGATCGACCCCCGATAGCATGAAAGTGCGGCCTGTTTTCACATCGCCATAGTAGATCGCGTTGACCTCTTGGCCGACTTTGACCAGCGAATCGCCTTTGAGTACTTTTTCGACTCGCATCAGCACTTCGCCGGTTTCTTCGTTGCGAGCGTTTTCGCGGTCGACGGCGGTCGCGATCACGACTGCGTCCATCACCGACATCTCTTGACGAAGCGTCTGCGAAACGGCGTTACAGAAGGGACAGGCCAATGTTGTATTGCCAACAAAACTCGTCACGAGGATCGCGATAACGAGCAGTGACGTGGTGAATCGACGAAACGACATACGTTGAACCAAGTTGGAAAGGATTAACAAAGGGGCGGTTGCCCTGCTGGATCAATCATCCAGTATAGCAATCATTCGATTTTTGTATTGAAATCCGCTGCGAATTCGAGATTCTTGATCGATCCCAAGCACGCTACACACCCAATCTTAGGTGGATCGTAGGGGGGCGGTGAAGTGGCGGGGTGGTTGGAGGGAGCGTTGTAGCGAAAATTGTAGTCAAAATCGTAAGCCAAAACGACTCAACCGATGATACCAGATGTGCCGATAGTGACGGTACGCATGTTTGCGAGTCACCCATCGGGCCGTTGCCGGCCCTCCAATCATCGCCCCCCAGAGGGAGAGCCACGGATGCTCCGCCATTTATTGTTAGCTGCTGTCCTCGTTTGCAGTTGTTGTGCCTTGGCCGATTCGGCTTCGGCGGAACAGCGTGCCTATGGTCAAAATTGGGGTGGAGCAGCAGGTTCCCACGATTGGAATCGCTTCTATCACTACCCCTACGTGTACTACCCCCAAAACTTTTACAGCCAGGAATATTTCCAGAGCAGTGACAGTTTGTACCATCGCTATCCGCAGGAAATGCGGATTCCTGTCTACAACAAGAAGTGGCACAACTATTACCCCAGCAGTCGCCGCTTCCACCAAGGCCATCACTTTATCCTGGATGTGTTTTAGGTCACCGCAGCGTTGGGTTAAACTTGGGTTTACAAACGGGACGCCACGTCTTGGCGTGACGCCGCGAATTCGGTGAGCCCATCGCTCACTGCCGGTTCGCGTCGCGGTGGTGAATCGATCGAGACATCGCCGATCCGGGTTACTCAAGTGCGAGCCGCCAACAGACGGAATCCATGACCTCAGGCACGAAGATCCGTAATCTGATGCGGCTGCTCGATGCGTCGGACGCTCCGGTGTGGGCGATCGATCCTGCGGGCAAATTGGTGTATTTGTCGGCCGCCACGGCACGCTGGCTGGGCTTGGACGTTGAGCGGTTGTTGCAGCGGCGTGCGGTCGCAGGCAGTCCTGTTTCCAATGATCCACTTGATCTTTTGGCGGCAACGCTCTCGCCGCCTCCAGGGCTAAAGCACCGCGGGACCGCTTCACTGCGGGTGCAACCCGCTGGAGATGCAAAACATCGCATCGATCCGATCGATGTTCGCTTTGTCCGCATCGGTTCGGGTGAATCCGGGCTGACGATCGCGATTGGAGGCCGGTTCAGTGACCGTGTTCCCGACGAGGAAATTGCGGACGCGGCAATCGTGCGGCAACAACTCGATGCGTGGCGAAAAAAGCACGCTTCCATCGCAACGGTCGCCACTGCCGGTGTCTCTTCGTCGGCCAAACGGATGCGAGCTCGTATCCAAGTTGCCGCAAACGTGCGAACGCATCTGGGCTTTTTTGCTCCAGCCGGCGCTAGTTGTGAATCGATTGCCCTGCGGGTTCATCAACAATCCGCACCGCGTGAGCCGATCGCGATTGTCGATGGACCGTTGATGGATCCCGAACTACTTGATGCATCGATCGTTCCGGTGGTCAACCAGCTTGCCAATTCCGCCGATTCAAAAGCGACCATTTTAGTACGGGGGTTAGATGAAATGCCATTGGATGCCCAGCGGCATCTGGTCCAGTTGATCTGTTCCTACAATGATCGGTTGCGATTGATCGGATTGTGTAGCGACCAATCCAATCTCGACGCGTCAGCGTGTGAAGGATCTCTGGCGAATGTGGGTGATCGCGAAATGGTGATTGGGTTGAAGTCACCGCAGCGGCAGATCGACGCAGCCCTGGCCGATTTGTTGGCTTCGCTGACAGTGAACATCGAACCCTTGGCGTCTCGCGTCGAGGATATTCCTCTGTTAGCCGCCGCGTTGGTCGATACACATCATGCCGCCCGAGATGGCGTCGGGGAACGTCTGAGCCGCGCCGCAATCGATGCATTGGTGACCTATCCATGGCCAAATGATTTCGAAGAACTTGACGCGGCGATGCGACATGCCGTGCGAAACGCAACACGTGAATCGATCGGACCCGAGAACTTTCCGCTGGCGATTCGCTCCTTTCGGCCTGGCGACTCGCTGGCTCGCCGGAAAGTGCAAAGCGTTTCGCTTGATGAGATGCTTGAGTCGTTTGAACTGAAAATGATCAAGAGTGCGGTGGAGATCAGTGATGGCAATCGTGCCGCCGCCGCACGGTTGCTGGGGATCACCCGCTCGCGTTTGCTGCGGCGTCTCGATGCCGTCCAAACCGAATCGTCCACGCCGCCACCGCGGCCCAGAAAATCGTCTTCCCCCAGCGATGGCGAGAGTGCATGAAAACGATTGCAAGCCAATGGCTCGAGGCATCCAACGAGGTCGTATGGCTGGTGTGTGAGCAGGGCAACCGCTGGGCCGATGCGGCGCGTCGATTTAGCCCCGAAGGGTTGCCCGATCCTTGGATTCCGCAGGTCGTGTCCTGTGAACCGAGTGAGGTATCACGGCGGATTTCGCGGCATCCGTTGGCCAAGTCTGGCTCGTGCCGCCGCATGCCCATGATCGTGCTGTGGGAATTGACGCCCGCGTCGATCGCCAAAATGTTGCGAGTCGTGACGCAAGTCAAAACGGCGTTTCCGGGGGTGATTCAAATTGCCGGGATGACGGGGATCCCCAGTTCGATGCAGGCCACGATTTCCGAGCTAGGAATCCCAATCACGCTGGCGGCGCCCGAAGCCCTACAGAATGTGGCTCGCCGAATCAACTTGCGTGCGTTTCGCACGTTGTCCCCTAGCGAGTCGTCCGCTATCACCTCGGCTCTCGAGGGATGAATCTGCGGGACTGCCACGGCTACCGACCTTGCCAGGGTGGCGAATTGTGGTCAGGCTTTCTGGTTCCAATCCATCCCTTTCCCACTTTCCTTTCGCTGAATCGATATCCATGTCCGCTTTGAATACTGACTCTGTTCGCGCCGCGATTGAATCGTTTCCTGATCCTGAAACCGGGCGTCCCATCGGATCGATGGGGCAAATCAAAGAGGTGCAAGTCGAGGGCAACACCGCCACCATCACGCTTGGATTGACATCCCATTCCAGCCCGATCGCGGACGAAATCGCCGATGCGATCGATTCCAAGGTCGTCGCCGCGTTACCTGGGACCCAGGTGAAGGTCGACATTGTCGATCACCCGCGGCCACCTGCACGTCTGGGACAGGTGGGACTGCGTGTGAAAAGTGTGATCGCTGTCGGCAGCGGCAAAGGGGGTGTGGGCAAGAGTACCGTCGCCGCCTCGATCGCATTGACGCTACGTCAACTCGGCAGTCGTGTGGGATTGATGGATGCGGATGTCTATGGCCCCAGCATTCCTCATCTGCTTGGTTTGTCGGGGCGACCGGCTGTGAATGCTCAGAAGAAAATCGAGCCCATCATGCTCAATGATGACAGCGGACTTCCGCCGATGCCGGTGATCTCGATGGGGTTTCTTGTCGAGCCCGATCAAGCGGTGATTTGGCGTGGTCCGATGTTGCATGGATCGATCAACCAATTCCTAGGAGATACGAATTGGGGCGAACTGGATTATTTGGTGATCGATATGCCACCAGGCACGGGGGACGTTGCGTTGACGCTCTCACAAGCGTTACCGTTGGCTGGCAGTGTCGTGGTGTGCACCCCGCAAGAGGTTGCACTGCTCGATGCGATCAAGGCGATCAGCATGTTTCGCAAGGTGAACATTCCAATTTTGGGAATGGTCGAAAACATGAGCGGGTTTATGTGTCCCGATTGTGGCAAGACCTACGACATCTTCGGCCGTGGCGGTGCTCGAGCGAAGGCCGAAGAGTTGAATGTTCCGTTTCTGGGAGCACTACCGATCGATATCGACTTGCGAACCGGTGGCGACGAAGGACGGCTTGCCAACGTGCTTGCTGAAAACGCGCGAGCGCGAACTCCGATCGAAGCTGCCGCCAAAGCGCTCGTTCGCACGCTGGCGTCTAAGGCCGCTGCGAACCCACCCAAGCCAAGCTTGCCGACGCTGTAACGCATTGCCGAACGCATCGCAGCGAAAGTCGCCAAGGCTTTTGTTGGATCCACGAAACGATTGCGGAGATACGGAGTTACGGATTCGAAACAGCCACGCAAACAACCAGCTTTCGGGCTTCATTGCCGGTGCAGCCTCGATTGCAGGGATCGGTTGTTATCCTCGCCAAAACTGCCAAATTGGCACTTTCTGTGCTTTTTAAAACGAAAAAAGCCGCATCAGAGAATGAACTCCGACGCGGCTTTTTTTAACTTCGGTTCTACTCAGAAGAGAAGAGCTGTCCAGCGGACTAGCGACGCTTCTTAGCGGTCTTCTTCTTAGTAGCTTT
>NZ_JBFHFD010000573.1:0-5649 GCF_041583735.1 Novipirellula sp. | reverse complement strand
CTCAAACGCACACCGATGGTTTTCGCAGCAGTGACCGTGGCTTTCTGAGTTTGTCACTTAGCGACTATCTTCGACTTCTCCGCTGGACCGCCAAACACGGCGGTGATGCAGCGACTGTCCCCGCGGGTATAGCCAAAACACTTGCAGCGCTCGGTGTTGATGCATCGATGTGGCAAGACTTGGTGTGGCACTGGAAAGAGTATTTTGGTCACTCGACTTGTGTGGGACGCTCCGAGTCGATGCAAGCCGATGCTGAGCGTACGGGGCATCATTGGCACCGCGGCCAATCCAACGCATCCGCATGCTTTGTCTAGGGTCACGGATTTCCTAGCATTCGAGTGATGCGAGGATTTGGTGCATTGTCAGCAGAACGCCGATTGTTTTGACGAAATGCCTACTCCGGTTACGTCTGTTGTATCGATCGTTGCAGGTCTTCGTCGCGAATGAATCGCTATAAGTTCGGGTTCGCGCAAAAGCAAGTGCTTCAAGTTGCAGTGCCAGTCGTCAACTCCACGTAAAATTGATGACTACTTCAGATAGGTGCCTGGCACCAACTGACTAATATCAATGGTGGCTGGCACCAACTTGCTGGCACCAACTTTGGAGGTGGATGTGGCCTAGTCTTTGACGGCTTCGTCGATGATCCCGAAGCGATGCTCTTTTCCATGTCGGGGGACCGAAGTGACCTTGACCTCGGGTTGCCGATTGTCTGACGGCCAAAACAACACGTGGCCATCCTTTGGCATGTCGACTTGGTAGATGCCTGGCTCGAGGAGCTGGACCTTCACCCCCTCGGATCCAACCCACTGAGCGTCCGTCAATCGCGGTTGAACTTCGACACTGCCTCCGACTTCCGCCGTTACGTGTAACCACTTCGTCGCACCTCGCTCGCGACGTGCACTGACCAAATAGGCGCCTTCGCCACGGAGTCGATGGAACTGAACGTCGCTCCACTTTTGCGGGACAGCGGGAAAAATGCGCAACCGTCCTCCCCAAGATTGCAGTAGCATCTCCTGGATCGTGGTAGCACCATGCAAAGGAGTTTCAATCACGGGCAATCCACCCGCTTCGGAGTAAAATGTGTTCGCGTGCAGAAATGGCTTCAACCCATTGAGAAAATCCAAGGCGCGATCGCCATCTCCCAGGATCGCCGACAAACACGCGCCGCCAGTCAATGAATAGCCAGCCATCGCTCCGCCAAAGCTATGCCAATGGTCCAGACTCGTTTTGATTAGCTCGCGGTCTGTATCGGTGTCAGGTGTAAGTGTGTGTAAGGGATAGATCGCCAGCAAATGGGAAAAGTGCCGGTGACGCCCTGTTAGTGCGACGCCACGTCCAATCATTCGCCCCGTTTCGTTGACATGAGTCGGTACAAGTTTCGCCTCGATTTCTCGCCATGTCGCGATCAAAGGTTCGTCCGTTTCCGTTTTCGCCATCTCCGCAGCAAGCGAAAGCAATCGAGCGTTCCCCCATCGCAGCAGGTCCAGGTCGTACGTGCAATCGTCGGCCCGTCGGTATTCAGGACTGTATGTCTCTGGCAAATGCAAATAGCCGTCCGCTTCCTCTTTCAAAAAATGGCGATAATAGTTCACTGCACGTACCAACAACGGATAAAGCACCCGGTCGCGCAGTGAGGTGTCTTGCCAATATCGACACTCCAAATCGACGTTGTGTAATGCCCATAGCAAATTGCCACATTCCCTGCTGATACTTGCATCCATCGGAGGACGTCCGGTACCCGGTTGCCCAGCGTGACCGAGCAAGTCCCAACCCGAAGTATTGCGGCCCAGTGCGTAAGAGTCGGCTTGGTAGGGGACGGCGACATTTTTTGCCAGGTTGTCTCGGCACAGGTACAAGCGGTGACTCATCGCCGAACCCATCTCGCGTCGATTTGCGGTTGCAAATCCACTGTGCGACAATTGAGCGTTCAAATTCCACCATATCGCGTTCCAAGCAGTGGGTTGTAGCCATGGACCTTGGTTGTCGATGATCCAGCCTTTATCTCGAGTGGCGCTAGCCAGCTTGTATTGCTGGATCCAGTAGAATGCGTCCCAAAAACGATCACCGGTCGCCACAAAGCTTTGCCGATAATAATCGTGCCACCAATCGCGATGTTGCGTGATCCATTGTGTAGAGTCGGCCGCTGCCGCCTTTCGCACCGCCGACACCGCTTGCGACGAAGCGTCCGATTCGGGATAGCTGTGTTTGACGCTTAGCCAAAGGGTTTGCTGCTGACCTGATTTCACCGTTAACCAAGCCACCGCGGTCTGACCGCCAGCATGCAGGTTGTGTACCGCCACATGCACACCATCTGCAAACTGATTAATCACTGGTGGCGGGTTCGCAGGTTCGCGTGGTGTCTTGGCTCGAATGGCGCGAGGGTTGGTGGCTCGTTCGGGGACATAAGAGAATCTCGCTCCGTCGAGCCCACCTTCGGTGCTAAGCTCCAGTCGCATCACCGGTTCACTGGCGTGAACTAACGTTGTCCACCGAGCCACGCCATTCGCTGAATGAATGGTTCCGACGGCCTCTGCATCCCATAGCTTTAGCCTGGAATCACTTGCGACCAGAGCTTCGGGAAAGATCACTCGTAGATGGCCGATAAAATGCCGGCCGCGATTGAGTACCGGAGCATTCTTCTCGTTAAAGTCGTCCTGTTCAAAAGGACGATGATCGTGAGCTGCGGAGTTTCCTACGTCCCAGCGAATCGTTTTCTCGTCGATCTGGTACATCATGGTGCCCTGTTCGCCGTTGCCCAGAAACGGTGCCTCTTTCCATGTTTGAGGCAGCCGGTTCCAGCGGAGATCGTGGTGGGCGAGCATGGCAGGCCAATCGACGGCATCGGTCACGCTGTCTGCCGCGAGAACATTATCCACTTTGCCTGCTGCTAACACGCAGAGAACCGTTTGGATGACAATCCAGCATGAATGCCGCGTCTTCAACTGCATGGGGACCGCTCTTCTAAAAATTGGATTTGGCGAAAAGTAAGCATCGGCTCTATTATTTCCAGTCATTCTGCCACTGGAACTCAATCAGCGATTGTCGCTTGCGGAATCTCGTTCAGCGTGTAGTAGGCATTGGAATGCACCAGGGGAGCATTCTCGCTTGACCGCACTTTGTGAAAGTCAAAATCGTGCACGTGCCCTTGGACCAGGCCATCGATTTGTAGATGCACCTGCAATCCGTCGGCGGATACCGTGGCACCGGTTACTCGAGGCGTGGTGTGGTCGACCTCAGGGCTGCCGTAGGCTTGTCGGTAGATGTGGGTGTACGTCGAGACTTCGTAGGACTCGGGGATTGCAGCGATTTCACGATCCACCGGCTTGGTGAACGTGACCAAGAAGCCGTCAGGACGGGCATTAATTTCCTTTACTTCAAACGGCACGAGGCCCGTCCAATCAAGTCGCTGCAAGGCATAAGGTCGTGGACCGCGAACCGGCCAGCCACGATTGGTGCCGCCGACAATCAGGTCGCCACGCGGCGTGAACTGGCACGCCAACAGGCCCGTCGCAAGACCTTCTCGGAACGGGTAACAGGCGCCTTGCCATACCCCGTTCACCTTTTCGGTGGTCGCACGCATCATCACACTGAGGCTAAAGTCGCCAATGAAGATTTGGTTTTCGAACGGTCCAAATTTGCCGCCGGTGTCATCGACCATGAAGCCGGAAATCGATCGTCCCATTTTTCGATATGGAAACACTACCGCGTAAGGAACAAGCTCTTTCACCCTTTTGGTTTCGGTGAGTAAGCGCGATGGTGTATTGGGAACGACCGGGGCCGGGCCAAGTTCTTTGGCCAGCGGGTACCAGTTAAAGCTCACGGGATGTCCCATGAATCCACCTGGTTGCAGCACCTTCAACGAGCATGATCCGTTCCAAGGGCCTTGGCTCTCGGCATAAAACATGACACCGTGTTCATTCGGCCCAATGCCACACGGGCTTCGAATGCCGCTGCACACCGGTATTGTCTGGCCATCGGGCGTTACCTTCACGCACCAACCGCGAAACGGCACCTTCGATCGATAGGATTCGGACAAACACAACGCGACCCAAATGTTGCCCTCAGGATCCGGTTTGGAACCAAAGGCGAATTCATGATAATTGCGGAAGCCCCAAATATCGCTAAGTGTATCGAATTGATCTGCTCGGCCATCCTGGTCCGTATCGGTGATCCGCGTTACCTCGGTTTGCTGCGTGACCAAAAAGGATCCGTCCTGGTAAGACAGTCCCATGATTTCATCCAGGCCTGCGGCATACCGATGAAACTTGGTGTCGGGGTATTGGTCCATCGCGCCGTTGACCAAGTAGATCTCACCCCGACGCGTCCCGATCGCCAATCGATTGTCCGGCAGCACGTCGAAGCTGCTTGCTTCCATCGCCATCTCGTCGGGGAAAGGAATGTCAACGATGCGATAGTACTTGGCTTCCTGTTCTGCGGTTCCCCAGTACTCTCCCAACGGTTCGGCGCGGAGTGCTCCCACAGAACAAAGCATCAGGATGAAAACAATCAGGATTCTCATTTCAATTCCTTACCACCTGTATTCCAGGATCAATTGCTGCTCGTCTGCGTTCACCTTCAATGGGATGCGAAGGTGTTGGGCATCGGGTTGATCCACGATCGAGCCTGTGTGTTTTTCGTCGATGTGTATCTGTAGACGATCGTCGACAAGGAAACTGCCGTCGCCGGATCGTTCGATCGTCTTTCCCGTGGCAGCTCGAAACATGATGTTCGTTTCACCGGAGCCGGACTTTAGCGTCAGGATGCGGCGGATGTAGGGATCGTTTGTCGCAGAGTCCAGCATGTCGACGTAGTAATCATTGACGACCACGTTGGCAAATTCGTAGTTGAATTGCGGACGCATCTTTTCATCAAGCGAGTAGCCTTTGAATCGATGGTGCGGAGGCCGGCCATCGTCCACGATCCAAGGGGATACCGGGTCATCGATTTCAGGACCTCGATCAAAGCGGATCAGGTTATCGCCCAGCGGTCGTACCGTGCCATGTCCTTGGCCTCGCCAGACTCCGCTTGGATCCGCAAACTCACCTTTCCAGATCATTGCCAAACGCATCTGTTCGGCATCGAATGCTAGATTGACCTGATTCGGGTAGCCGACACCGATGCCGCGTTTCCCGATCTCCGGATAACTGCGGCGGAGCATGACGGCTTCGTCGTTGGCAACAAGCTTTAGCGGTTCCGCGATCAAACCGCGTGGGGCACGTGCTTGTCGACCTTCGAGCAGGTATTGCCACAGCGCTTCGACTTGGGTTTTGGCGTTCCCGGCGATGTCGGGCCGGATGGCTTTTCCGTTAGGCCAGAACGATGGCATCACGGTGTTGGGGCTAAATCGCGGTGGGTCAAGCATGTACTGGTAAAACCAATCCTTCTTCAATCGCTCTGCCATTTCCGTCAAGTCGACGGCGGGCATCGTGTCGGATTGTTCGTACCGGAACGTATGGCAGGCAACACAGTTAAGTCCTTGGTTCCCCGCGATTTTTAACCCCTGCTCTTGCATTTCTTTTGCGTCATCGACCTCCGCAAACTCCGTATCGGAAAGTCGATCGTGCGATTGAAGCAGTTCGATCAGACGATTCACGTTGGCAGCGCCGTACTGAGGCATCCGGGTTTTCATATAAGGCCGAATCGAGCGAT
>NZ_JBFHFD010000572.1:0-5651 GCF_041583735.1 Novipirellula sp. | reverse complement strand
TGCGTTTGGGAGAGGTGGCATACGGCAAGTCACCTCTCCCGAGCTTCAGCGCGGGAGAGGTCGGGCGGGCCCTTCAGGCCTCGTCCGGGTGAGGGCCGACCGCGCAACTGAGCTTGCAGCAGGCCACTGGCTTGCTCGGTCTGCCCTCACCCGAGCATCGCTGAAGGCTCTGCTCGACCTCTCCCAAACAAAGTTTGGGCGAGGTAACTCACGGTTGCCTCCGGCCTTGAGATTCGCACTATATAACTGCAATTAAGTACGATTCCCTACCTCTTGGCGTTGGCCGAGGTCAGCTTGACCGGCATCTCGGGAAGCGCCTGCAGGAATGCTCGTCCATAGGGTTTGCTTTCTAGCCGCGGATCAAGCACAACGACCATTCCCTTGTCCTGTTGGGTGCGAATCAATCGTCCAAATCCTTGCCGAAATTTGATGATTGCTTCGGGCAATTGATAGTCGTTAAACGGATTGCGGCCACTGGCCCGAATCGCTTCCAATTTGGCTTCCAGCAGCGGGTGATCAGGCACCGAGAATGGCAACTTGGTGATGATGACGTTCGTTAGCGCTTCGCCGGGGACATCGACGCCTTGCCAAAAGCTGTCGGTGCCAAACAGCACCCCTTTGGGATTGCGGCGAAACGCGTCCAATAGTTGCGTGCGATTCTGAGTCCCCGCCTGGCTGTACAGCAGCAATTCGTTTTCAGCCAACCAAGGGGTCAAGGCGGTGGCACATCGTTTCAGCAAGTCATAGCTAGTGAACAAAACAAACGCATGTCCGTCGCTATGGCGAACAAAGCGTTTGATCTGATCGGGAAGTGCCTTTTCGAACTCGGCACGCTCTTTTGATGGATCCGGGAGTCCGCGGACGACCACCAATTTTGCTTGCTCTTTGTAGTCAAACGGGCTGCCCACGCGAAGCGATAGACCACCCGTCAATCCAACTCGCGAACGATAGAAGTTGAACTTGTCATCGTTGCCGGTTGCCAGCGTCGCGCTGGTCATCACGACGCTGCGGATCATCTTGCTTTGGAACAGATGTTCGCGAAGTGTCGCGCCGACATCGATCGGGGATGCCGCCAAAGTAACGCGGTCCAGTCCGCGACGCGAACCGCTGCGTTCGAGCCAATAGACCGCACCGTCCAGATCGTGATTGATCCATTGCCGCAGTCCGCCAGCGAGCGCCATCATGCGATCGTGAGCCGATTCAAAATCCTTTTTCTCGGATTCATCCTTCTGTCCTTCCGCCTGCTCCAGCAGCGCTCTCGCGAGGGCTTCCATCGGTTGGCTAGCACGATTGTCGACCACGCCGGGGTGCAGCACGCGTCCATTGCGAGTGCCCGAGTTTTCCCACCAATCGAGGATATCGGCAAACAGGTTGGTGGCTGCAAAACGGCATCGTTCGAGTTGTTTTTGAAGCCCGAGCAATTGTTTGTCGACCAGCAATCCTTTTTGCGTGCGGTCGTTGTACAGTTTGTCGAACAGGTAGTCGAATTGGCCACTGGTCAGCCGGATCCCCAGATGGTCACCCGCGACCGCCTCGATCGTGTGACATTCGTCCAGGATGACGGCATCATAATCCGGCAACAGCGCAACGCCTTGTTGCCGTAGTGCCAGATCACTAAAGAACATTGCGTGGTTGACGACCATCAATTCCGCATTGTTGGCGCGTCGACGTGCTTTGAAATAGAAGCAGTCTTTGAAGTGCGGGCATTTGCGGCCCAGGCAATTGCCGGTATCGCTTTTCATTTCGTCCCAGACCGACGAGTCGGGGCGATTGGGAAGCGTTGATAGTGAGCCATCGTTGGTCACTTCGGCCCATTTCAGTACCCCGCGAACTTGCTCGTACTGGATTTCGTTGGCCAACAGTGAAGTCATCTTCGCGGCGGTGCGGTTCATTCGCCGCAGCGACAGATAATTCGAGCGGCCTTTGACCAGCACCGAGGAAAATTCGCGAGGAATGACGCTGTTCAGCAGCGGGATGTCTTTGTTGATCAACTGTTCCTGCAGGCTGATCGTATGTGTCGAGATCAGAATGCGGCGTTTGCGACCGGGCTCGTTTTCGTCTTCGACATCGAGCAGCGGTTTCTCGGGCTGCCCTTGTTGTTCGGTCGCAAACAGAATCGCGGGAACGAGATAGGCAAAGCTTTTACCGGTGCCCGTGCCCGCTTCGGCAATCAGATGTTGTTGATTGCGAAGTGCTTTTTCCACATCGCGCGCCATCGCCAATTGTTCAGGCCGCGGCGTGAAGTTGTTCAGACGACGAGAGATGCTGCCGTCCGCACCCAGGATCGATTCGGATTGAAGATTCTCAGACAACGAGGCAAGTCGCTAGGGAATAAGGAAAGGGGATGGTCGTCGGACGGAACGTTTGTAAGACGCACCAAAATAGCAGTCGCGGGAAATTTGGGCGAGCGTCAATGGTTCAGTTTACCCGACCCAAACCATTACGTCTTTGCCGCCAGGCGGCGTAATTCCGACCGCGCCCAATGCCCGCGAAACGGTGGAAATCGTGCTCGCGTGGTTGCATCCCGACACGCTAGCCCTTGTAATGAGCCCGTTCCTTTGCGTCGTTTCTGCTTGCATTGTCTCCGATTGTGCCGAGTGATTAATGAGTCTTCACCGTCAGCCCTGCCCATCCTGTGGCCGAGAACTCGAATTACCTGCCGATGCGATCGGACGCATGGCGAAGTGCCCCGCCTGCGAAGCGACTTTTAGGATTGCAGAGACTGGGGGGAATCGGCCCGCTGCGTCACCGGATCCTGTACCACCCTCTGCGAGCCAGCCGCCAGTTCCGAGCCAGCCGCCCGAATCAGCAGGCAGTGAAAATCCAGCAGGCAGTGAAAATCCATTCCAGACGCCGATCGCAAGATCAAGCGAGACAACGGGATCCGCAAGCGGTCGCCCGGTCAACCCATACCAAGCGACGTCGTATTCGGCGGAACCCGTGCTTCAGTTAGGCGAAACCGAAATCGTTCAGCGGCCGATCGAAGACATCGTCTCGCCCACGTTGGCGATTTTCGGGCAACGTTGGTCGCCGCTAATTTTGGCAGCCTTGATCCTGTTAGTGGCAACCGGGATTATTTTCGGAGTTCCGTTTTTGCTGATGTCCATTATCGGCAGCATGATCGACAACGGTGCTTTACCCAATGGCGGACCGATCCTGGCGATTGCAGCATTGTTATTCTTTCCGTTTATCGCCTTTCTGAGTTGCTACACAACGGTTGGGTTTGCCCGGGTCTCACTGGCGGTCGCCCGCAACCAACCGAGTCCCTTGTCTCAATTGCTTCCGCCGTTGGTCATTGTTTTTCGTTTTGCCGTGGGCTTGGTGGCATTGCTGTTTGCCCTTGCCCTGGTCAGTTTGGTGGTTCTCGTCGTGATTGGTTTGGTCGGCAGTATCGAAGGGGGCGAGGTGATCGCTGCGGGGTTAGCGATCTTGGCGATGATCGTGGCAACGGTCTTTGTGTTTGCGGCTCAGTGGTTGCTATGGCCTTGGATTTTTGTCGTCAGCGATGGCAAGACATCGGCGCTGGGATCGATTCGCGTGGGCTACCACATCACGATGAGCAATAAGGTGACATCGTTGTTGGTGGTGATCATTGCGACCGTGTTGTCGATGGCCGGTTCGGCGGCATGTTACGTGGGACAATTCGTGACGACGCCCCTGACGATGCTGATGTTTGCTGTCGGATATCTGTTGTTAACCAATCAAGCGATCGACAATCCCAAAGATTCGATGGCTCCCTACGTGCCTCCCTCTTATCCACCCCAACAAAATTGAGTTTGAATTCCATCATCCAAGTCTGGGCCGACGTCGGCGGCACGTTTACCGATTGTTTCGTTGTCAGCGGCGGCGTACGTCGGTCGACCAAAGTGCTGAGCAGCGGAAAAGTTCGCGTGAGAGCAACGCGATGCGAACGCTCGCAACACGAATTCGACCTCGAGTCCGATACGACCGAATATCCGCTGCCCGATCATTTTTGGAATGGTTGTCGGGCATCGTGGTTGCGTAGCGATGGCGTCGCCGTCGAAATCGGGACGGTCACCGGTTTTGACGCAGCCAAGAACCGTATCACGGTCGATGGCGACGAATATGTAGCGGCTGAGTTCCCCAGTTTTTCGGAATCGTTTGTCTTAGAGCTGGATGCTCAATTGGAAGCACCAGTGCTTGCGACCCGGTTGCTGCTGGCGTGCCGGCTCTGCGATCCACTGCCCGATCTTGCGGTTCGGCTAGGGACCACTCGCGGCACCAATGCGCTGCTGACCCGCACGGGGGCCAATACCACGCTATTGGTGACCGAAGGTTTCGTGGATGTGCTGCGAATTGGCGAGCAGGATCGGCCTGAGCTGTTCGCGTTGGCGATTCAGAAACACGATCCGCTTACCGAGCAGGTCGTCGAGGTGCGTGAGCGAATCGACGCTAAGGGTAACGTGTTGTGTCCGCTCGATGAGTCGGCGCTGCGTGAATCTTTGCTGCAGGTCAAGGCGTCGGGGACCGAGTCGCTTTCGATTTGTTTGATGAACGCCCATGTCGATGATACGCACGAACGCGTTGTCGAGCGGATGGCTCGCGAGTTAGGATTCGATCAGGTCAGCCGGTCGAGCGAGGTCGCTCCGCTGATCAAGTTGGTGTCACGCGCCGAAACAACGACGCTGGATGCGTATTTGAATCCGATTTTGGCGAGTTATGTTTCCCGGGTGTGGAATCAATTTGGCGGCCGTGATTCGTGTCGATTGCAAATGATGACCAGCGGCGGCAATTTGGTCGCGGGCGATACGTTTCGAGGACGCGATAGCGTTTTGTCGGGACCGGCCGGAGGAGTGGTGGCGCTCGGACAAGTCGCTAAGTCCGTGGGGGCCGCGTCGGCAATCGGATTGGACATGGGGGGGACGAGCACCGATGTCAGCCGGTACACGGGGCAAGTGGGGCGATGTTACGAAGCACGCGTCGCGGGGTTGCGAGTGTTGACGCCGATGATGGACATTCGCACGGTGGCCGCAGGCGGCGGATCGATTTGTGACGTCGTGAACGGGCGAATGGTGGTCGGGCCCGCCAGCGCCGGGGCGGATCCGGGACCGGCGTGTTACGGACGCGGCGGGCCGCTAACGATCACCGATATCAACCTGCTGCTGAAACGGTTGCCGGTGGATCGGTTTCCATTTCCGCTGGATGAAATGGCCGCCAAACGCCGGATCGAAGAAGTCGCGAAGCAGTTGCCTGAATCGGTCGAGATCCCCAGTCTGGAGACACTCGCCGAAGGTTTTTTGCAGATCGCCGTCACGCATATGGCCGAAGCGGTCCGCACCGTCAGCACGGCCGAAGGCAACGATGTGCGTCAGATGACGTTGGTCGGATTCGGCGGCGCAGCGGGCCAGCATCTCTGTCGTGTCGCCGACTCGCTGAAGATGAGCCAAATTATTGATCACCCTGACGCCAGTATGTTGAGCGCGCTGGGGATGGGACTGGCCGATATCGGCCGCGTCGTGACGCGAGGCGTCTATGCGACACTGGATGACGCATCCTCCGAATGGATCTCGCGGATCGTTGATGAGCTGCGTAGCGAAGCGGACTCGCTGATTGCCGATGAAAATGTTGACCACGTGCCGGTGCAATATTCCTTTGAATGTGATGTTCGCTACCGAGGCACCGAGTCGTCG
>NZ_JBFHFD010000571.1:0-5664 GCF_041583735.1 Novipirellula sp. | reverse complement strand
GCGGCTGAACTTGCCATAGCTGCATTCTTGGCGATGCCATGTTCCGCCTTCATGCTCCGGTGGCTTGCGTTCGCCTTTGAGCGTCAATTGATTTCCGGTGACGTAGATTTCCATATCATCCATGTGGAAGCCGGGCAATTCAGCTTCGGCGTAGACGTTGTCCTCGTCTTCGCGAACGTTCAAAGCGGGGAAGCTACCGACGCCCATCACGCCGCCGTTACCGCCACGGCTGAACAGTCGATCCATTTCGCGGCTGAGTCGATTCAGCTCCGTCCAGGGTTCCCATCGAGTTGCTAACATGTTCGTACCCTCCTTTCAAACGGGTTCAAAAGAAGATTCGTGTATCAAGTTGGTTTTTGTATTGGATTAACCGAGTGTGCCTCGGTGGCAGTCTTTGCTGGCCACCTGGGTAAAATTGCAACGGCTGTACCAATTGCGAATCAACATGGTGGCGAAGCTTCCCGCTGATAAAGGTGCGTGTTGACTTCGTGTCAATTTGGCGTCCCAGCCGACAATTTGTCGCTCGAACCGATGCGGCGAAATGCTCACAGCACGCTGCTGCAAACCACTGCTCGGCAAGGTCGCTGCGGTACATCCTTTGCAACTTTGGGTCCGCCACACGTCCGCGCTTCGACAGACTGGCATGCTAGGAAAAACTGGCGTGGTGATACCGACGGGATCTGCGGTCAATGCTTGTCATCGCGGTTTATGCCCGTACCAAAATGGCAGCCTCTGGCAACCGCCGCGATCTGTTTTGTGCCCTGATTGAATGTGACCAGAACCGAGAAGGTTGAAGGAGACCAAGCGATGTCTTTCATCACGCATCATTGCCCGTCCTGTCACGCTCCGATGCGAGAGGGCTTTTTGATTGATCGTTTTGGCGAGTTCCAAAAAGACACCTTGTTCTGGGCGAGCGGCAGTTTCGGATCGTTCATGTTGGGACGCGAGCAGGTCTATCCCGTGACCACATGGCGTTGCCAACACTGCGGTTTGTTGCAGTGCTATGCCGCCCTGGCTAAAATGCAGCAAGGTGATCACGCTGCCGTCACGACGCTGACGAATCGACACCGCCGCAGCAACCCACTGAGCACGACTCGCCCAACAACCTCCACCAAGTCGTCTCGTAATGGATAGAAACGAATCCGCGGGCCGTAAAGCACCGGGCATCACCTTCGTAGCCACGCTCACCAGAGCGCTGATGTTTGCACATTCGTAGCTACGCTCGCCAGAGCGTGGATGTTTGTTTTGGATCAGTCGCAATTTTTACATGCGCAGCCTCTCTACCACCTCTCCACCAACTTCGTTGGGGGAGAGGTTCAGTGGAGCCTTCAGCGACACTGGGGTGAGGGGGCTGACCGAGCAAGTCGGTGCGTCGTGGACACCGTGCGCACCGGAATTGACTCGGATGATAGCGCGGTCGCCCCCTCACCCGAGCAACGCCTTTAGGAGCGTGCTCCACCTCTCCCCCGACTTCGTCGGTGGCGAGGTAACACTTCGTAGCCACGCTCACCAGGGCATCAATGGTTGGCACTGTCGCTACGTCGCACGGGACGACCACCAATCGGCGTAAGGCGTGTTCTTGATCAGGTAGCGATTGTAGTCGCGGTCGTCGTCCCACCACGTCGGCCCGCGTTCGCCCAATGCGACTTTGGCGGCGTGCACCTTCTTGCGAGCGGCGGCCAGCGCATTGTCGTCGCTCGATCGCCGAGCGGCGGCAACCTCGCGGCGGGCGGTCATCAGTTCACTGACTAGTCGCTGGCGAGTTTCCTCATCCAGGTTCGGGTTCGTGCAACGTCACAGCCGTTCTCGATGAACAAAGTAGCGGCCGTCGGGGGTAATGGGGTATTTCAAAAAGTCGAGCCTGTTCAATTTCCAGCGAGGCGTCTGCGGTCCTATTCAAACAGATTACCCGATTTGCGAAGTACCAATCTTCCGATTCGTGTGTCGCCATCAGGCCAAGTCCTTCGCTCGGATTCGCTGCACGTCCCCTTCACTGCTGGACTGTAAAGCCGAACAATGCTGTTTCACGATAAGGAGACACTTGTTGGGGCGTGATTGAGCCCAAAAACGAGTCCGTGTGTCTAAGCAAGATGAATTGGGAACCGCTGCCTCGTCCACTCCGTCAACGTTGGCAATCACCCAGTCGCCGTCATTTTAGTTTGTGTTCACGAGACGATCACGCCGGCGACTTGGGTGCACCGTATTGTTCTTCGATGTTTTTTCCACCGGCCGCCCGATGATTGTAGCAAGTCCATTGACGCGACCCAAATCCACGTTCTTTGCACTGCCTACGCACGGTACAACCATCTTCACCGCACAAAAAATCTCGCAACGAATGAAACTACAGATGGACGCAGATGAACACAGATTATCGCCTGACGCATCTGCGTGAATCTGAGTTCATCTGCGGTTCCCACTTTTCAAGTACCGCGTTTTGCAATCCGACACTCGTCACGTTTGCAGCACGATAAACTTCCTCGCCCTTCATCCGCCAAACCACATTGGACCACCAAGTCCAATCCAACGAATCCTAATTTCCAGTCTGCGAACGGCCGCGATCACCTGGGACGGACGATTGATTTTCCATCTAAAAACTCGCACGCCGTCCTCGGATGCACGGGCTGGTGCTTTCTCCCTGTCTTCTTCGTACTCGTACTCAGCATCGCGGTACTCGTCCTCGTCTCCAAGATTGTTTTCGGCCACGGTATCCGATCGTGCGATCAGACGGGGCAACGTTGACACGATCCAAGTCCTCATTCTTCGCACTGCCTGCGCACAGTACAACCATCTTCACCGCACAAAAAAATCTCGCAACGAATGAAACCGCAGATGAACGCAGATGAACACAGATTATCTCCTGAAGCATCTGCGTGAATCTGAGTTCATCTGCGGTTTCCACCTCTCAAGTTCCGCGTTTTGCAATCCGACACTCGTCACGGTTGCAGCACAAAAACATCCTCGCCCTTCATCCGCCAGACCACATTGGACCGCCAAGTCCGATTCAACGAATACTAATTTCCAGTCTGGGAACGTCGGCGATCACCTGGGACGGACGATTAAATTTCCATCCGATGAACCTCACAAGCTGCCCTCGGGGGCACGGCTTGGTTCTGGCTTCCTGCCTTCTTCGTACTTGTACTCGTACTCAGCATCGCGGTACTCGTACTCGTCTCCAAGATTGTTTTCAGCCACGGTATCCGATCGTGCGAACAGGTGAGTCGGTTGACGCGACCCAAATCCTCGTACTTCGCGCTGCCGACGCACAGTACAACCCTCTTCACCGCACAAAAAATCTCGCAACGATTGAAACCGCAGATGGACGCAGATGAACACAGATTACCTTCTGACCCATCTGCGTGAATCTGAGTTCATCTGCGGTTCCCACTTTTCAAGTTCCGCGTTTTGCAATCTGACACTCGTTACGTTTGCAACGCAAAAAACATCCTCGCCATTCATCCGCCAGACCACGTTACACCACCAAGTCCAATTCATCGAATCCTAGTTTTCAGTCTGGGAACGGCGGCGATCACCTGGGATGGGCGAATGAATTTCCATCCGATGAACATCACAAGCTGCCCTCGGGGGCACGGCTTGGTTCTGGCTTCCTGCCTTCTTCGTACTTGTACTCGTACTCAGCATCGCGGTACTCGTCCTCGTCTCCGGCATTATACCCGACAACGGGCTCAGCCACGGTATCCGATCGTGCGACCAAGCGGGGCAACGTTGCCGCGATCCAAATCCTCGTACTTCGCGCTGCCGACGCACATTACAACCATCTTCACCGAGTAAAGAAACTGGCAACGAATGAAACCGCAGATGGACGCCGATGAACACAGATTATCGCCTGACGCATCTGCGTGAATCTGAGTTCATCTGCGGTTCCCACCTCTCAAGTTCAGCGTTTTGCAATCCGAACCTTGTCATGTTTGCAGCGCAAAAAAAATCCTCGGCCTTCATTCGCCAGGGCAAATTGGACCACCAAGTCCAATTCATCGAATCCTAATTTTCAGTCTGGGAACTTTAACGATCATTCGGTCGTCGCGGTGGGGCTTCCATTGTCGAAACTCGCCGGCTCGAGTGCAACGGAGGGTGCGTCGTTGTGCTGCGTCTTGCAAGTCCATTTTGATAGGAGACGCTCCAATTCAACAGCAACAATTACGCCGATCATGGCAAACATTGCTGCCGTGAGAAATAGAGCGGTACCGGAATATTGATTAATGAAGTTCTCTAGTTGTTGTTCAGTCGTAAAACTAGATCCGACGACAATCCAGCATATGAGGAATGCTCCCGACACAAAAGACGCAATTATCGTCGGCTGATAAGGTTGAAGGAACAAGCGACGAGGAATCTTCCAGACAAAGGTTAATAAATAGAGGCACAGTGGCAAGACCGTCCTGAATAGAGAATCGCCGGGCTGTGAAAGCGTTTGGGTTATAGCCCCACCAACGCCCACTCTTGTCATCAGAATTGCCGTGCCCGCCATGACACCGCCAATAATAAAAACCAATCCCTGTCGAAAGAACGACGTGCGTTTCTGCTGTGGTGGGGAACTTTCCAGAACTGATGGCGGTTTATATGAATCCATACTCTACAACTCATAAGTCGGTGAACGGTTGCCGTCACCTGGGACGGACGATTGATTTTTATCTGAAAAACCACGTAAGCCGGCCTCGGGTGCACGGCTTGGTGGTGGCTGCCTGTTTTCTTTGCACTCGTACTCAGCATCGCAGTACTCGTGCTCGTCTCCGACATTGTACCCGACAGTGGGGGCGGCCACGGTATCCGATTGTGCGATTAGGCGGGGCAACATTGACGCGACCCAAATCCTCGTTCTTCGCAATGCCTGCGCACAGTACAACCCTCTTCACTACACAAAACCTGGCAACGAATGAAACCACAGATGAACGCCGATGAACACAGATTACCTTCTGACCCATCTGCGTGAATCTGAGTTCATCTGCGGTTCCCACTTTTCAAGTTCCGCGTTTTGCAATCCGACGGTTGTCACGTTTGCAGCACAAAAACATCCTCGGCCTTCATCCGCCATGCTACGTTACACCGCCAAGTCCAATTCATTGAATACTAATTTCTAGTCGGGGAACGGTTGCCAGTCACCTGGGACCGACGATTGATATTCCACCTGAAAAACCACGTAAGCCGGCCTCGGGTGCACGGTTTGGTACTGGTTGCTTGCTTTCTTCGTACTCGTACTCAGTATCGCGGTACTCGTGCTCGTCTCCAAGATTGTTTTCAGCCACGATATTGGAGAGTGCGATTAGGCGGGGCAACATTGACGCGACCCAAATCCTCGTTCTTCGCACTGTTTGCGCACGGTACTACCATCTTCACAGCGCAAAAAACTGGCAACGAATAAAACCACAGATGAACGCCGATGAACACAGATTACCCCGTGACGCATCTGCGTGAATCTGAGTTCATCTGCGGTTCCCACCTCTCAAGTTCCGCGTTTTGCAATCCGACACTCGTCACGTTTGCAGCACAAAAAACATCCTCGCCCTTCATCCGCCAAACCACATTGGACCACCAAGTCCAATCCAACGAATCCTAATTTCCAGTCTGGGAACGTCGGCGATCACCTGGGACGGACGATTAAATTTCCATCCGATGAACCTCACAAGCTGCCCTCGGGGGCACGGCTTGGTT
>NZ_JBFHFD010000570.1:0-5683 GCF_041583735.1 Novipirellula sp. | reverse complement strand
GGCGGCGATACTGCCAGGCATCGCGACGGTTTTCGAGCTGAGTTCAAGCGAGGTGGGGCTGACGATCCCGATCATCCGCACGTCCGAGTTTTCGGGGTGAGACGCCGTTTTTAGGTTGGATTTTCGAACCCCTTCGTCATAGCGAATCGACAAGCTGATGGGCTTTTCGGGGTTATCCAACCCTTCGGTCAAAATCGCCATTCGCATTTCACGGAAATGCATCTGGTCGTCGGTCAAACCGCCAACCGACACGACTTGCCCGCCGGGTTCAATGCCAGCCTGCCACGCCGGGCCGCCTGGGGTCACGCCGCCGATGATCGATGGGTTGTAGGTGACGCCGTAGCCGTACGCGATCGCGGCAAACAACACGCCGGTGATCAAGTTCATCACCACGCCGGCGCTGATGATGATCATCCGTTGCCAAACCGGTTTAGCGGGGAAACTGCGTGGATCGAGTTTTTCAGGGGCAGTATCATCACCCTCTTCGTCCGCTTCGGCTTCGTCCTCTTTCATACGAATCCGCTTCGCCTCTTCTTCGGCTTTGCGAGGATCGTCGTCCTGGCCGAGCATTTTGACATAGCCGCCCAGCGGGATGATCCCGATTCCGTATTCCGTCTCGCCGTATTGGAATTTGCCCAGCGTTCGAGGGAACTTGATCGGGCCAATTTGGATCGGAACGTCGAATCCGACGTAAAACTTTTCGCATTTCACGCCAAACGATTTGGCCGCGACAAAGTGCCCGAGTTCGTGAACGAAAATCACAAGCCCAATGCCTAATGCGACCAGTCCCCATTGCCAGATCTGGGTCGCCAAGGAAGTAAGTACGCCAGCTTCGTCGGTGGCTGCCAACGGCAAAAATTGGGCAAGTAAATCGATAAACATATTTAATTAGGTTTTAGGTTGCATATTGTTTGCGAACTTCGGCACGAGCCCATCGGTCCAACTCCAACAGCCGACTTAACGACGGTTGAGGCTCGAAATGATGGTGTTCCAAAGCCCGGCGGCACGCGGGCACGATGTCAGTAAAGCGAATTTTTCCTTCCAGGAACAGACCGACCGCTTGTTCGTTGGCGGCATTGACCACCGAACCGGCGGTTCCACCCACGCGGGCGACCTCGAATCCGAGGTCCAACGCCGGAAAACGCTCGCGGTCCACCGGTTGCAGCGTCAGATCCCATTGTCGCGTGCGGTCCAGTGCCGGTGTCTCGCACGGCAGTCGTCGGGGGTAAGTCAATGCATATTGAATCGGTAAACGCATGTCCGGTGGGCTCAATTGAGCAATCACTGAACCGTCCTCGAATTCGACCATCGAATGGATGATCGATTGAGGATGGACCACCACCTCAATCGATTCTGCGGGAATGTCGAACAACCAGCGAGCCTCGATCACCTCGAGCGCCTTGTTCATCATCGTTGCCGAATCGATCGTAATTTTCGGGCCCATATCCCAGGTCGGATGATTCAGTGCCAATTGAGGCGTGGCGTCATGCATCTGTTGAATTGATGCATTGCGAAACGGGCCGCCACTTGCCGTCAGAATTAATTTGCGAGGCTTGCATCGGTTTTCGCTCTCGGCACTGCTTTCTTTGTCTCCCAAACACTGGAAAATCGCAGAATGTTCGCTGTCGACCGGCAGCACTTCGGCACCACGGTGGTCGAACTTCGTTTTTTGCAAGCTCGCTTGCACGAGCGAACCGGCGACAACCAGCGTTTCTTTGTTCGCCAAAGCGACTCGTTTTCCGCTTTCGATCGCCGCCAGCGTGCTTTCTAGCCCGGCGCGGCCAACGATGGCGGCGACAAC
Source organism: Novipirellula sp. (assembly GCF_041583735.1). NCBI lineage: Bacteria > Pseudomonadati > Planctomycetota > Planctomycetia > Pirellulales > Pirellulaceae > Novipirellula > Novipirellula sp. The sequence continues at coordinate 3,882 of NZ_JBFHFD010000570.1, read as the reverse complement.
AACGTCGACTTCGGGGGCCGAGGCAATTTCGACTAAAGCATCGGGGCCGGTTTTGATTTGCGTCTTCGCTAGCATCGTGCCCGCCGCGAATGCAGCGGCAGACTCAGGATCCGACAGGACGATCTGGTGGGGGGGGCGTTCGAATTGGCCCGCCAATTCACCGAGCAGCCCGACATTGCGGTGTCCCGACGCGGCCCACAGGTTCCACTGCTTCGTTGGGTCGATCCGGTCCAAATGGTGCAAAACGTCGATCGTCGCGGTGCCAATGCTGCCAGTGGCTCCCAGCACGGCCACGTTCATGGCCGGCGAAGACTGCAATTCCGAGGTGTCCTGTTTGTCCAAAGTAACGGGTCCAGAACCAGAATCGGCGAGAGGGCGGGGGGAGGAAGCTTCGTCGGAATTCGCTGGCACGAGAATTTTTTTGGTCGGAGAAGGATGTTTTCAGTGCAAGACGAGTGAACGATTGCGGTCATCGTGATGTAGTCAAAAGACGTTCACGTTGGCGATCGCCGGACTTCCGGAACCTTCGTTACGATCGATCGCTCCATCTGGTTCCGCCCAACATAGGCTTGCCGTTGGACGTGGGCAATCAAACAATACGTAATAAAATACTGTCTAACGGATCATCTCGTCTGGCGTTTGGGGGCAAGCGACCCGCAGGACCGCATCGTTTCGCATCGATGGCGTGCGTTGGGATTGCCTTGCAAGCAGAAAGCTTACCCCACTTTTTCGACTTGATGACATACGAAATATCTAAAATCGAGACCCCTCTCTGGTAACGCAATGACCGACGATAAGCGAAAAAAATCGAGCAGCAACGAACCACGAAGCGGCGGAAATATGTGGTTGGTGCTCGCTGCGATCGTCTCCGCCGTACTGCTCAGTACGTTTTTGTTCAGTAATAACAGCCACCGGCTGCGTTATCCGGACCTGCTGGTCCTGCTGCAAAAAGAAGCCGACGCACGCAAATCTGCGACCGCGAATCCGTCGGCGACCGCAGACGAAACGGCGATGAAGTCTGACGATCCGACAAAGCCCTCGGAATCCGACACGGCCGTGGCTGATTCGGACGATGCGGATGCGGCCGAAACCAATAATGAAGTTCAAGCAAATCCATCCGAATCGGTAGCGAACGATCCTCGGACGTTGGTGGTTTCGTCGATCAGCGACCCCGACAAAAAGGTCGAGTACAGCCGCCCCCAATACATTAAAGTGTCGGACGAAAAGATTACCGGCACGGTGATGTACCGTCCGCTCGGAGCAAAGCCTGCGGCCAAGCTCGAGCCGATCCAGTTTGAAACCATCCACACCTCGGGGAATGAAACCGAGGATCGCCGATTGGCCGAATTGCTGACCGAATCCGGGGTGATCTGGGACAACGATCGTCCAAGCCGCTTCTTCGAGCAACATTGGCCCGAGTTATTGATGATCGGCGTCTTGGTGATGCTGGGCATCATGATGCTTCGCCGGATTGGTGGCGTGGGGTCGCCGATGTCATTTTCGCGAAGTCGTGGGAAACTGTACGGTCAAGAAGAGCTGCCGCTGACGTTTGCCGATGTGGCGGGAATCGAAGAAGCGGTTGACGAGGTTCGTGAAGTCGTTGACTTTTTGAAAAACAGTGACAAATATCAATCACTCGGCGGCCGCATTCCCAAGGGAGTGTTGTTGGTGGGGCCTCCCGGTACCGGCAAGACTTTGCTCGCCAAAGCGATTGCCGGCGAAGCCGGGGTGCCGTTTTTCAGTCTTTCCGGTAGCGACTTTGTCGAAATGTTCGTTGGTGTTGGGGCGGCTCGCGTCCGTGATATGTTCCAACAAGCGACCAGCCGGGCGCCTTGCATTATCTTTATCGACGAGCTGGACGCTTTGGGAAAAAGCCGTAGCGGCAGCGTGGTCGGCGGACACGATGAACGCGAACAAACGCTCAACGCGTTGTTGGTCGAGATGGATGGATTTGATTCCAACTCGGGCGTGATTATTGTCGCGGCCACCAACCGTCCGGAAACCTTGGACCCCGCACTGCTGCGTCCGGGACGATTCGATCGACACGTCTTGGTCGATCGCCCCGATGTCGCCGGTCGCGAAGAAATCTTGAAAGTCCACGTCAAAAATGTGCGATTGGACGAGAAGGTGGAACTTCGCGACATCGCCTCGATTACGCCCGGTTTCGTCGGGGCGGACTTGGCCAATCTCGTCAACGAAGCGGCGCTGTTGGCCGCGCGGGCGGAAAAGCAAACCGTGGGAATTGAGCAGTTCAATGAAGCGGTCGAGCGAGTAACAGCGGGGCTAGAGAAAAAGAACCGCGTCATGAACGAAGATGAGAAAATTCGTGTCGCGTATCACGAAGCCGGACACGCGATCGTCGCGGCTGCATTGCCCAATACCGATCCCGTTCATAAGGTCAGCATCATTCCTCGCGGGTTGGCTGCGCTCGGTTACACGATGCAGCGTCCCGAATCGGATCGCTATTTGATGACCAAAACGGAATTGGAAAGCAACATGAAAGTGTTGTTGGCTGGCACGTTGACCGAGGAAATGACATTCCAAGACATTAGCACCGGAGCCCAGAATGACCTCGAACGTTGTACCGAGATCGCACGCAGCATGGTGATGGATTATGGGATGAGCCGGATGGGGCGGATCAATTTTCGCCGTAGTTCACGCTCCGCATTCTTGGCCAGCAGTGGGGGTGACGGCTATCAAATGAACCACAGCGAAGAGATGGCCAAGATGATCGACAAAGAAGTCGCCCGGATCATCGAGGACGCACTGGTGCAGACTCGCGAAATCCTTGAGCAGCGCCGCGAGGTGCTCGAAGCGGTCACCCAGCGACTGCTCGATGTCGAGGCGATCGACAGTGACGAATTGATGCGACTAATCAAAGAAAATTCACGCGGCCCATGGCTCGTCCCCGGAACCGTCACCGAGAAACCCAAGGCTGTGATGCCGCCGGTCGAAGGTGACAAAGCGAAAGCTGAAGCTCCGTAATCACCCGTCTGAATTACCCGTCAGACAATGTTTTTACATTGTTTTGATCTCCCGCGAACCATTCATCCTCGGGAACATGGTTTGATGATCTTCCTAAGCGATCGCTAACGCGTGGCGATCGTATCCCTGGCTACTCAAGGAGATCTCGTCATGTTCCGTCAAGTTCGCAGTGCGTTCATGCTGGCCGCCGTCATCGCGGCCAGCCAATTCGTGGTCGCCGCTGTTGCGGCGGCGCAGGTCGGGTTGGACGTCGGTGTCTCGAGTCCAACGATGCAAGCGGACGAGAAATCGACCAACTACATTCGCATCGCCTTGACCGGCGCCGAGCTTCCTCAGGCTGAAACACGGCCCCCGGTGAACGTCGCCATCGTGATCGATACCAGCGGGTCAATGAGCGGTGAGAAGATCGTCCAGGCTCGCAAGGCTGCGATTGCGGCGATCAATCGACTGCAAGACCGGGATATCGTTTCGGTGGTGCTGTACAACTCGTCGACCGAGGTCTTGGTGCCGGCAACCAAGGCAACCGATCGAAAATCCATCATCGCCAAAATCCGTGGTATCCAAGCCGATGGCAATACGGCGTTGTTCGCCGGTGTCAGCAAAGGAGCCGCTGAGGTGCGGAAGTTCCTCGGAGCCGATTCGGTCAATCGTGTGATCCTGTTGTCCGATGGGATTGCCAACGTCGGACCCAAAAGTCCTCGTGAATTGGAACGACTCGGTGCCTCGCTTGTCAAAGAAGGGATCAGCGTCAGTACGCTGGGGCTGGGACTTGGGTACAACGAAGACTTGATGAGCAAATTGGCCAGCGCGGGAAGTGGCAACCATATCTTTGTCGAATCCGCCGATGATCTTATTGCAGTGTTTAACAGCGAGTTCAAAGATCTGATGAGTGTCGTC